>CALGZO010000088.1 GCA_937934465.1 uncultured Fimbriimonadales bacterium
CCAACTCAGTCCCAGCGATTTGAGGCTTCCTTCCGACACATCCATCACGCGCGTTTCGATAATCACCTGCGGCTGTTTGACATCGACCTTGCGCAGGATTTCGAGGGCGCGCAGCACCTCGCGGGCGGTGCCGACCAGCACGAGCGTGTTGGGCGGCTGACTGCCCTGCGTTGCGCCTTGCGGTCCGCCTTGCATGGGCGCGCCCATCTGTTGCGCGGTCTGGCTGGGCGCCTCGCCGCCCGTCATGCTGCCCTGCGTCGCGCCGCCGCCTGCGCCGCCCACCCCGCCACGGCTCAGTAGCGCGTCAGGACCCAGCGAGACCTGCACCCCTGGCACTAACTGGCTCAAGATGCGCGCCAAGTCGCGCGAGTCGGCGTACTTCACGCGATAGACCTCCGTCACAATCTCCACGCTGCCTGTGAGTTGCTGTTCGAAGGCATAGGCGGCTTCGCGGGCGCGCTCCACCGTCTCCACATCGCCCTCCACGAGTAGGTAGGTCGCGTCTTTCTCGCCCGACGGCGTGATTTTCAGCTCGGGGAACCGTGCGCTCAGGTAGGTCGCTATCTCGTTGGGCTTGGCGACTTTGAAGGTTAACGCCTCAACAGTCTTCGGCTTGGGCGGCTCAATCGGCTCGGCAACTGCGCGGAACGCGCGCAGCGACTCCTCCGTGCCTACGACATAGGTGTTGTCGATTTTTTCGTACCGATAGCCACTTATGCGCGTAATCAGGTTCAGCGACTCTTCCACTGTGAGGCGGCTGAGGCTGACGGTCACAGTGCCTTTCACATCGGGCGCGGTGACGATATTCGCGCCGGATTGGATGGCTAACGCCTTCAGCACATCGCCGATTTCTGCGTTCACGAAGTCGAGCGACACGGTAATCCGCGCGGGTGGCGGAGTCGGCGGGCTGGGGCGCACAGCGATGGTCTCGCGCGGTTTGTCGGGTTCGGGCGTGCTGGTGCGCGGGGGCGCGAGCTTCTGCGTGCTGGCGACCTTCGTCGGCTTGGATGGCTTATAGGGTTCAAACGGGGGCGGTTCCTTGCTCGCGTTCTCCAACGCTTGCGCCTTGCCGAGCCGTACCTGCCAACCTGTGGGGGTCTGCTCCAGCGTATAGGGTTGCGTCCCGCGCATCGTGATTACCACGCGCACTTTGGGCGGGCGATTGCTGAACCAGCCGTAGCGAAGCTTTACTGCGTGCGGCGTCTTGAGGCTAATCTCTTGCCCGCGCCCGCTGAAGCGCGCGTTGAATTCCAGCACCAGAAACTGCGTGCGCCATGTAGCGACGCTGGGGCGCGCGAGTCGCTCGCCAGAAATGCTAATCAGGGTCTGACCCCGCTCCTCAGAAACTTTTACAGACTGCACGACCTGCCCGCTTGCCGCGAGCGGCGTCGCGAGCAGCGTACACAGCAACCAAACACAGATGTAAGTTCGCGTTCTCATGGTGTGTTGCCTCCGTTCGGGGCGGTCGATTCGCCGACGCGGACTGTGAGCTGCTGTTTGCCTTTGCGCAGGGTAATCTTCCCGCGCTCGATGCTCACGACGCGCCAGCCCTCTTCCAGCAGGTCGCCCTGCTTGACGAATCGGCGGCGTCCGTCCGTATCGGCGAGAATCGCAACAGAATTCGGTCCTTGTACGACGCCTGTGACGGTGTAGCGAGGCGTTTCAGGTTCAGGGTTTGCAGGCGTTTCGGCGGGTTGCAGCCCGAACGCGCCGCCGGGCAGCGTCATTGGGGGCACGCTCGGCGGATTGCCCGTGATTTCGGTGCGCGGGCGCGTCGGCGGCTCGCTTCGTACGACCTTGTTCGTTTCGGGGGTTGCCTGCGCCACTGTCAGCGTGGGTCGGAACGGGTCGCGCGACGCCAGCGGCGGCAGTTGGAGCCCCGTGGGCGAGGTCGGTTCTGAGCTGCCCTCGCTCTCTCCCGACGCCTCGTGATCGGCGTCGTTCGTTGGGGCAGGCGGCGGCGCCGCGCCTCCGAACAGCAGCCCGCCAAACTGCACCACGCCTACGGTAATCAGCACTGCGAACAACGCCAATAAAATTAGCATCTGCTTCTGGTTCGTGGGTTTCTTCGCGCCGTCGGTCTCTTTACTCGCCATAGCTAACCTCCTGTGAGCGCGGTCGCGCTCGGACGCGCCTGTTCCCCGCGAAAGATGAACGCTTTCACGACCATCTTGATTTCCAAGTCGGGGTTCTCGCTGGACAGCTCCGCGCCTGTCTTCGCGTTCGCTTGCAAGCTCTGCACCGCCAAGATTTTCGGGAAGGTCTCCAGCGTCTTGAGCAGGCTCATCAAATCCCAGAACTTGCCGCGCAGTTGAATCTCGAAGAGCTGTTCCTCGTAGGGTTTGGGCGGCTCTTTGGGTGTCTCCGCCTGCTGGTCGGGGTTGGCGACGATTTTGGGAGGCGGCGCTTGCGGACGCACGGAGACAATCTGCAGGTTGCGCTGCTGCACGGTCTGCTCGAACTGCTTGAGCAAGGTCGGCACATAGGCGGCTTGGCTCACGCCGCGCTCCAAGAATTGCAGCTCGCGTCGGGTGGTTTGCAGTTGCTCCTGTGTCTGTTTCAGTTGCCCTGCGGCTTTCTGAGCCTGCTGGAGCTCCTCTTGCTTGGAGCGGAGCAGCTCCTGCGCAGACTGCAAGTTGTTCCAGGGCAGGTAGAGGCTGCCTGCGCCTAAGACGACCACGCCGACCACGACCATACTGAGCAGTTTCGTGGCGCGCTGAGCGCGTAGGGTGCGTTTACTGACCGCCACTTTGTCCGCCCTCCTGACTGGTTTGGGTTTGTATCGCTGTGCCTTTGATTTGCGCCGTGACTTGGAACTCGACGGCGGTGAGTTGCTCGTTGAGGGCGCGCTCTTGACTGTAGTCGAGGCGCACCTGTTCCAGCTCAGGGTGTTGGTTCACGCGCAGCATGAACTCGCCGACAATCTGCTGGTTCTCGGCGACGCCTTTGAGGGTGATTTCCATCGGTTTTTTGGGGTCGGCGCGTTTGCCCAGTTCTGCGCCGGTGAGGTAGCAGCCATTGGGCGTGTGCTGCGCGAAGTGTTGGAACAGTTGTTGCCATCGCCCTGTATCTTTGCGAGCGTTCTGCAGGGTCTCCACGAGGGGTTGCAGCGCGCCCAGTTCCGCCTGCGTCTGTTTGAGCTGTTGAAGCGTCGGGCGCAGCTTGACCATCTGCTCCTCGACGCGCGCGCGTTGCATCGCGATTCCCGCCGAGGCGAGCAGCAGTGCGCCCCAGCCGACGCTGATGAGTCCAACCACCAGCACGGCGCCCATGCCCAACAGGCGCGTCTTACGCTGCGCTGCGCGCCATACCTGCTGTTCCTGTGCAATCAGGTTAATCACTGCCATAGCGACCTCCTTAGGCGGCGACGGTTTCCGCGTGAGGCGTCTCTTCCGAACGCGGCGTGGCGAACGGCTGCGCCATCTCGATGGGCGCAAGCGCCGCGCCCAACACAGTTACCCAGCGCGCCGCGTCGGCTAACTGGTCAGGATGTACGCCTACCGATTGGATGGCGTCGCATACGAACGGGTCTAACCGTTCTGATGGGATGCCCAGCTTCTGCTCGAAGTAGGCGGCGACGCCCTGCATCAGCGCGCCTCCGCCGTACAGATAGAGCCGTTCAATCGCTCCGCGTCCGCCCTGCGGCTGATACTGCGACTGATAGTAGTTCAGCGAGCGGCGAATCTCGCGTATCAGCTCATCGACTATCGGTTGGATTAGGCGCAGCGGCGGGTTCTCTTGCGGTTGCCCGATGTTGAGCAGCTCTTCCAAGTTCAGGCGGCGTTTAACCTGTTCCGCTTCCTCCTCGGTGTAGTTGAAGTAGCCCTTCAGGGCGGCGGTAAGCGTGCCGCTGGCGATGGGGATGTAGCGTGTGAGTACCAGCGTTGCGTTGCGGGCGACCGTGATTTGCGTATGCTCGCTACCGAAATCCACCAGCGCGTAGGCGAACGGCAGAGCGTCGCTGTGAACTGCCTGCGCTGTGCGCAGCGCGGCGAACGGCTGCAGCTCCAGCACCTGCGGCTCCAACCCCACGCGCTCCACCAAATCCAGCAGCGGGTCGGTCGCGGCGCGCGGCGCAGCCACCAGAAGCGTCTCCATCTGCTCCTCGCCGCTGGAGGGCAGGATTTGGAAGCCAATCAGATGCTCCTCGGCGGCGGAGGGCAGGTAGCGCGTCGCCTCGTACTGAATCGACTTCTGCAGCGCCTCAGGCGTCATGCGGGGCAGGCGGATGGGACGCGCGGTGGTCTGCGGTCCGCCGACCGTCAGGTACACGCGCTTGGTCTTCGCCTGCGCGTGGGTCAGAGTCGCACGCAGGGCTTTATACACGGCGTCAGCGTCTAAAATCGCGCCCTCGCGGAATGCGTTCGCTGGCATGGGCGTCTCTGTGAGCCGTTGTACTTGCAGGGCGCGCCCTTGCACTGCGCCTACACACAACTTGAGGCTACTGGCGCCGAGATCGAGGGCGACCACGCTTTCGCCCTTAACCGTAGGTTTGCGCTTCTTAAGCGACATGCGTCTCCTCCTCACTTGTAGAGAACTCGGCGGCGCGCTGCGCGAGCATCCACTCGTCCAGTGCGCTCTTGAGGAATCGCCACTTGCCGTCCACCTTGAAAGCAGGC
>CALGZO010000089.1 GCA_937934465.1 uncultured Fimbriimonadales bacterium
TTCAGGTGCTCGCAAACGGCCTATATGTCCCGCCGCCGCCATCTGCTTTCATCACAGCCGTTGCAAACACACAAACCGTCAACCTTAACGTTGCTGGCGGAACGCTGTCGGCCAACGTGAACGTGTCGCCGAATGCAGGCAACCAACTCCAAGCGCTGGCCAACGGCCTGTACGTGCCCCCACCGCCTGCGGACTTCATCAGCGCCGTCACCAACACGCAGACGGTCAACCTGAACGTTGCGGGCGGGACGCTGAGCGCCGACGTGGTCGTTTCGCCGAACCCCGGCAACCAGCTCCAAGTGCTGGCCAACGGCCTATACGTCGCGCCTGGCGCGGTGAGTTACAGAGATTGCGCCGGAAACGCATTGCCGATCAACGCTTCGCTGGTGCAATGTTCAACCGCCGCGCCGGTCAACATGCCCGCTACTGCGGTGTTGGCGTCGCAGAACAACGCCGCGGCGTACGTGATGCCGTCTGTGCCGTGTAACGAGCACGCCAACCTGATCGCCAACCTGGGCGTGCTGGACGTGGGCGGAACGCCCACCATCGTTCGCGTCCTGCGCGGCAACTACGCCTCGACCGAAGTGCTGGGCGTTATCACTTTGCCGTTAATCACCCGCACAGGGAACTTTTTCAATGGATATAGCGAGGTGATAGACAGCTTTTCGTTTACAAACCCATCAAACTGCCACTGGGCACTTCTGTTGTTTGATTTGTTCAATGTGGAAACTACGATTTCGCACGCATACTATGACCCTGGTGGCGCACGTGTCACGAATGTAGTTCCTAGAATAGTCAACACGACAAGCAGTTTGGCCATCGTAACAAATGTTCACACTCTGAGTACACATCCGAACGTTCCCGGTTTACCAAACACGCCGCCGGCTACGCCGATTACCGGTCATCAGTGGCAATCTACGACCATCGTCGGAAGGCGAATAGGATTCGACCTGGTCGCTCCAGGGGCAACGGCGAACTACCAGCGCATCTACGAGGTGAGCTCAATTGCAGTTGACAACGGGCGATACGTTACGATGCGCTCTGCCGCGCGCATTACGCCTATCCTGTTGAGGCAATAACCAATAAGAAGGAGGTGTTGAATGCAATTTTCGTACTACACGAACAGCGCGGGCTTGGCCTGTCTGCCCGGCTATGCGATAAGCGCGAAGGGGCAACGCTATGCCGAATATCGCCCTGGGGACGCCGCCGCGGAGGTGGAATACGAGGGCTGGCTGGCCAGGGTGAGGGATGGCAGAGTCACCGAAGACTTGCGCGCTGCGCTGGGCAAGCTGAGCGAATCTGACTTGGCTTCAGAGCGCTTGCCGCAGCGCATCTTCGAGGCGCTGTCGCGCGATGAGGAGGCTCTTCTATGAGCCTGAACGACATCAAGCCGTTCATTGAAGCAGGCGGCTTGGGCATCGTCTCGCTGTTTGGCCTATCGTCGCTCGGCATCCTGTGGTGGATGATCAAGCGCATGAGCAAGCAGCAAGACGAATGCAACGAGCGCGTCGAACGGCTGGTCAATTCTCACGTGGAGTTTGTACGCTCGCACACCACCGAGGCGGCCAAGCTGATGGCGCACATCTCGCATCTTACCAACCGCATCGAGGAGATACTAGACAAGCTGGTTGAGGTGAATAACAGATGAACGAGCAAACCCTGATCACCGTCCCCGTCCTCATCGCGCTGGCGGCGCTGAGCGAGCGAGCGCTTGAACGCCTGCCATCGTTCCAAAGCACGTCGCCGGAGACCAAGCGCGTCATCGCGCTGCTCATCGCCGCGCTGATCGGCGTCGTCGTCGGCGCGGTGGAGTCGGCGCTGACGGGGCAGAGCTATCACGAGCTGCTATACATCATCGTCAGCGCGCTTGCGCAACAGCTCGCACATACGATCGCAGCAGCTCAGAAAGATAACTGACCTCGCTAACCTGGGCTGGCGTGAGGTAGAAGATGCGCCAGCCCAGGGCTGCTGCAGCGTTGTACTTTTGAAGATCGCGCAGGTAAGACGCTGCGCGATTGTGGCGGCCGTATATCCACGCGCCGCCGTTCACTTCCAGCCCCAGCAGCAACGACGGCCATGCGAAGTCGAACCGCCATTTGCGCGTCGGATGGAAGCGATACTCGGCGACGGGTGCGGGGAATCCGGCATCTTCGCACGACGCCAAGATGCATCTGTCGTACACGGTCACGCGCCTGCCACTCGTTGCAGCAACGATCTCAACATCCTCGTCCATATCCTCGAAGCAATCTCAGACCTGCGTGGGATGAACAGCACATAGTAGCCGTTCGCCCGCGCAACCAAAGCGACAAGGCGAGCGAACTCCGCCCATTCCGCATTGCTCAGGACGTAGTTAGCTCGCCTGCCGCGCTTAGCCATCTGCCCCTCACTACAAGAACGACCGAACCGCAAGTGCGGATCAGACGCGCTCGCGATCCATCTGTATTAGCGAGTTTAGAAGTTGCTCTTTTCCCAGCGAAGGGGTCGGCAATGTTGCCTTCCGCGTGCCGCCGGAGCGATAGTCCACGACCTTGGTTAGCACGGTCATGGCGGCGATGCCGGCCAGAAGAATGGTCGGCGACATGCCGTATAGCCAAATCAGAGCCGAGATGAACGGCTGAGAGCGAAACTCGGCCATGCTCGGCGCTGTGCTCGCGGCCACCGCAGCGCCGTTGATCGCGATGAGATAGACCGCCACGAGCAGGCCGAACGCGCTCCACGCGATCAGGTCGAACACGTCATAGACGCCCGACTTGCGCCGCGCGTCGAGCTGCGTCTGAATGTTTGCCTTGATCGCGATGAAGGCCACATCCGCCATGACGGTGGCGGATATGCAGCCGAACA
>CALGZO010000090.1 GCA_937934465.1 uncultured Fimbriimonadales bacterium
CCGTGGATTGAGACCGCGCCGTTCGAGGTGCGCTACGCCGAGACCGACGCGATGGGGGTGGTGTACTATGCGAACTACTTGGTGTGGTTCGAGGCGGCGCGCGGAACCTTCTGTCGCGCTTACGAGATTGACTATGTGGCGTTGGAGCAGGCGGGCACGCCCGCAGCGGTGGTGGAGGCGTATTGTCGCTACCGCGCGCCTGCACGCTACGGCGACCGCATCGTGACGCGCGTGCGTATGACCGAGCTGAAAGGCAGCAGCATGCGCTTCGAGTATGAGATTCTGAACGCTGACACGCGCCAGCTCCTCGCCGAGGGCTGGACGCGCCATGTGTGGATTAATCGCGAGGGGCGACCGACGCGCTGTCCGGAGGCGATTCGGGAGCGGGTGGCGCAGGCGCGCGCGGCGCGTTCAGAATAAGATACGCCGCCGCGCCCCACAGAACGCCCATCAGCGCGCCCGCCAGCACATCTGAGGGGTAATGCACGCCACGATAGATGCGCGACAGCCCCACCAACCCCGCCAACAGCAACGCCGCATAGCCCCACCAACGGTAGCGCGTGCGACGGGTTAACATAAAAACCCAAAACGCCAACGCGAACGCCGTCGCGGTGTGTCCCGACGGGAACGAGTTGTGGAAGATGCGCTCGTCGGGAGCAACAATTGCCTCCGGCAGGTTCGATGGGCGGGGGCGGGGCAGGGCGCGCTTGAGAGCCTGCGCACTGACGCCGCTGCCCACAAACGCCAGCAGCGCAGGCAGAAAAGTATATCGCCATGCGGAAAACCCCGACCGACGCCGCCACTGTTGCCATAGCGTCGCCGTCAGCACCAGCAACACCTGCACCCAGCCCAGCCCCAAACTCGTGATGAACCACATCACAGGGTTGAGCAGGGGATGGTGCATCCCATGATTGAGGGCGAAGAACAGCTCGCGGTCGTACTGAAGTACGGCGTCCATCAGGAGAGGCTCATCGCGCCGAAACCGACATATTTCGGCTGGCTCAACCGCTCGATGCGTTGCAACATGTCCTCAAAGCACATGTGATACTCCTGCATATCGCCGCGCACGGCAGGGTCAATCGGCAGGGCAGGGGAGTCGTTGATATGCACGCTGAGTGCGCGGGCGCGTCGGGCAATCTCGAACGCCTCGGCGATGTCGCGTGTGAAGAGCGCCAAGCGCAAGCCTATCGTCATGCTACTGATGCGGCGCAGTAGCGATTGGATATCCTCGTAAGCGTGGAGCAGCACCACAGGTCCGAAGACGGCTTCGGCGTTCAGCGCGGCGGCGTCGGGGACATCGGTGAGAATCGTCGGCAGGTAGAAGGGCGGTTGCGCCTGTGCGCCGAGCGGGGCAGACGCGCCGAGCGCAATTGCCTGCCGCACCAATCGGTCGACGCGCTCGACGGCTTGCCGATGGATGAGTGGGGGCAGGGAAGTGGTCTCGTGCATCGGGTCGCCGCAGTGGAGTCCCTCAAGGCACTGGCGTAGGGCGTCCAGAGTCGGCTGGAACACGCGCGTATGCGCCCAGATGAATTGGATGGCAGTGGGCGACTGACCCGCCATCATAAAGCCGCTCTGCGCAGCGACTTGAGCGACCTGTTCGGGGTCTGCCGTTTCTGTGGCGATAAGTGCGCCGACGGCGTCGAGCTCGGTCTCAATCTGTTTGGCGGCTGCCTGCACGGGGAGTTTGAGTCCGACCTCGCGGCTGCCGGTGAAGGTGAGCGTTTGCACGAGCGGGTGCGCGGCGAGCGCGTGCCCGACCTCCTCGCCTTTGCCCGTGAGGATGCTCAGCGCTTCAGGGGGCATGCCCGCGCGGTAGAGCAGCAGCCCCAATCGCAGCACGGTGAGCGGGGCTTCGGTGGACGGTTTGAGGATGACGGCGTTGCCTGCAGCGATGGCGGGCGCGGCTTTCTGCGCGGCGTGCGCCAACGGCAGATTGAACGCCAGTATCGAAGCGACTACCCCTCTCGGCTCGCGCGCCCAGAAGCCGAACCGCGATGCGCCGTCCATAAACGATTCAGGGGGGAACTGCGTCGCGCGTGGGTGATGGCACGCCTCCGCCGCCAACTCGAACACCGTCGCCGCGCGTTCTACCTCGATACGCGACTCCCCGATGAGCTTGCCCGTCTCCTGCGTGAGCAAGGTCGCCAGCGAGTGTCGCTCCTGTCGGATAAGTTCGGCGACATGCTTGAGTATCGCGGCGCGTTGCGCCAGCGAGGTCTCGCGCATCTTCTCCGCGCCGTGACGCGCCAGCGCGACGGCTTGATCCACATGCACTGCGCCCCCACGCGCCACATAGTCCACCGGCGCGCCTGTGTAGGGGTTCAGCACGGGCAGCCACTCATCCGCGCCAATCAAATGCCCCCCGATGAGCATCTTCTGCATGTTAGCCTCCTGCGTAGGCGATGGCTTCGATCTCGACCTGTGCGCCTTTGGGCAGCGCGCTCACTTGAACCGTCGCACGGGCAGGGTAGGGGGGATGGAAGTAGTGCGCGTACACCTCGTTCATCTCGGCAAACATCGTCAGGTCTGTCATGTAGATAGTGGTCTTCACGATGCTGTCCAAGTTCAAGCCGACGGCAGTCAGCACAGCTTGCAGGTTCTGCAGAACCTGTTTTGTCTGCGCCGCCACGCCGCCTGCAATCATCTCGCCTGTGGCGGGGTCTATGGGGATCTGCCCCGAGATGAATATCCAGTTGCCGACGCGCGTCGCCTGTGAGTAAGGACCTATCGGCGCGGGTGCATCGTGGGACAGGATGGCTTGTTTCTTCATCGCTCACCTCTCGTAGAAGAGTATACCCCTTCAGCCGCGCCATGCGCCGCGCGCGACGGCAGGCGTGAAGGTCTCCAACTCAGGGCAGGGGAGGGAGACGGTCGCGCCGCGCTCCGCGCTCAGATACGCCGCCATCAGCAGTTCTGTAATCCGTGCGCCGTACTCAAGGTCGCAGAACGGCGTCTCGCTCTTTAGGAAGCACTCGGTGAAGTAGCGGTTCTCGGCTATGTAGCCGTAGGCGTGCGCTTCGTCGGCAAGGTAGGGCATTAGCCCCTGCTCGGCGTTCTGTTTCTCCACCAAATCCTCGCCCGCTTCGCCCTGAACCGCGCGACTGAAGAAGATTTCACCCTCGCCGCGTAGCGTGTTGATAGCGAGCATATATTCTGGACCCAACACCTCGAAGGTAAGCCGTAGCCCTGCGCCCACGAAACACCACGAGGTGCTGGCTTCCACGATTGCCTTGTTGCCCGAAGGGGTTTTGAACTCGATGCGTGCGGTGGCGTAGTCCTCGGCGGGTGCGTTCGTGTAGTCTACCTCCATCTCGTGGGCGTAGGTTTCGCGTAGTTTTTGGGCGTATTCGGGTCGCGCCCACTTGAGGCAGGCAATCTGCGCGGAGACGGAGCAGGGGAGCAGGGCAGAGAGGGGGGTATCGGGCGGGGTGAGCGCGTACCAGCCAGCAGCGACGCTGTGGCACATCATGTCGTTCAGCACGCCGCCGCCTTGCAGGTCGCCGCGCCAGAACCACGCGCGGTGGGGTCCGCTGTGTTCTTCCGCGCAGCGCGCCAGATACGGCTCGCCTGCAACCGCCGCGCCCCGACGCCACAGCAGCTCCTTGCCGCGCACAAGGGCAGGGGCGAAGAGCTGGTTCTCCAGATAGCCGTGCGGAATGCCCGCTTCCGAGACGACGCTCACAATCCGACGCGCCTCCTGCAGGTTGCGCGCGAGGGGTTTCTCCACCGCGAGACCTTTGAGCTGGGCGCGCCCCGATTTCACCTCGTCGGCAATCGCCTCAATAAGTTCCACCCGCACATAGTTCGGCGCAAGGAACCAGACAGCGTCCACATTCGGGTCGCGCACGAGGTCGCGAACATCGGTATATACCGTCGGAGTGCCCACGCCGAGCGTCTGGCAGAAGGCGGCGAGTTCTGCGCCTTTGCGGGCGTCACGGGTCATAATCGCTGTGATTTCGGCGTTTCGAACAGACGCGAACGCCTGCGCGTGGAACCGCGCCACGAAACCGCTACCAACAAAACCGATACGAAGCCTGCTCATCATCGTCGAAATTCGGGGCAGGGCAGGGGAATTCCTGCCGAAAGGGGCAGGAAGTGTATGCCAAGTGCCGAAATTATTCCTGCAGGAGGCTTACGATGACGATGAGACGCTGGGCAACCATAGGAATGATTCTGGTAAGCGCTGCGCTTGCGTTTGCGCAGCCGCCGCCAATCCAAGAACCGCTGCTGACGGACGCCCCGTGGCCCACGTGGGGGCGCGATTTGCGTCGGAGCCACTTTGCCGACGATGTTGTGGGGCCTAACACCCCCGCCGTGCGCTGGTTCAGCCAAGGCGGCGTTTTGGAAGAGCCTGCGATGCCCACAAACGGGGTTCTCTGGGCGCCGCAACACCCTGCTGTCGGCGCGCGCTACACGCGATACACCTTCTACAACACCCTCAACGGGCGCGTCACAGGCTCGTTCGGGCCGTTTTGGGGACAGCCCTCAACGCCGATCTTCATGAACGCTGCCGTTTTCATAGTCGACAATAACGGCAACCCAGTACTGCCCCCCGTCTCTTGGCAAGCGCTGATGCTGTCGGGCGGGCAGTACGAGTGCTTACTGTTCAGCCCGTCGCCTGTATTTGGGTTCCCCAGCGTGTTTTGGACGATTCGCGGATTCCCAGCCTATCGCACGGGGTTCGGCGCGTTCACCGACGGCAACTACATCTACCCCGTCTTCGCCGACAACTTTGGTAACATCATTATACTATTCTTGGCATGGTTCGTGGAGGTGGACGCCAGCTTTCAAGTGCAAGATGTGGAGGCAGACTACGGCGGAGTAATCTTCGACCAGATACCCTCCGCGGCTCTGAGTACGGTCTCAAGTTCGGGGAATCTGCTCCTGTTGGGCTTCCACAACGGACTCGTGGTGGCAATCGATACAAACATCTTCGACTACGCATGGTTTACCACGATTCCTGCCTTAAGCGATAACGGCAACGGTCCTGAGGTTCCATCCGACTCGGTGGATCGCCCGATTGCGATTACTTCCAACGGTCAGACGGCGATTGTGTGCGGTTCCAATAGCGGGCGCGTCTACGG
>CALGZO010000091.1 GCA_937934465.1 uncultured Fimbriimonadales bacterium
CAGATATCGCCTTGCCACGAGAAGGCGATTTGAGTGCCGTCGGGCGACGGCGCGGGGAACCGCGCGAACCGAATCTCCGACTGTGCAAAACTTACGACGCAAAGCAGACTCGCCAGAACGAACGCTAAGATACGCATCTCGATAGGGAGAGGTTCGATGCATAGAGGACGATTCCTGCGCTGATGAGCAGCACAAAGGTATAATCCTCACGATGGAGCCAGACCCTGCTACCGAACTGCCTTTGCTACCCGCAGCGATTGAAAACGATGCCTTACCGAGCGGTGTTCGTAGCACGAAAGCCTCGCTGCGCCTGCTGCACCAAGTGCGCAATCTGACATGATGAACCTCTCCATTTCCCCCAGTGTGATTCAAATCACAGACTGGCTTGCATAGACACGGGTAATCTTTAGGCACGCTAAACATCAGGAGACGACTATGAATAACCGATGGATTTGGGGCATACCCGCCATAGTGTTGGCAAGCGCGTTAATCGGCGCAGTAGCAGCAAGCCAGCGCGCCGAGCGTAAAGATATTGTTGATACGGCTGTTGCTGCTGGTCAGTTCAAGACTTTGGTGAAACTCGTTCAGGAGGCGGACCTTGTAGATGCGCTTCGCGGCGAGGGACCATTCACAGTATTCGCTCCGACCGACGCAGCGTTCGCCAAGCTGCCCAAGGCGCAGGTAGACGCCTTGCTGAAGGACAAAGAGGCTCTCAAGCAAGTGTTGCTCTACCATGTGGTCTCGGGCAAGGTTATGTCTAAAGATGTTGTTAAGCTGCGCTCTGCAAAGACCTTGCAGGGACAGAATGTTAATATTCGTGTTCAAAACAAGGTCGTTCGAATTAACGATGCTCGCGTAGTTCGTGCGGACATCGAGTGTTCCAACGGCGTGATTCATGTCATCGACAAGGTCATCCTCCCTCCCAACCGCAAGTAAGTACCTCCCTTCTGCCTGCTCCCCTCTCCGCCGCCCCCCTCTCGCCCTGAGAGGGGGGTTTTACTCGTGCGGGAGGTATAATCTGGACTGATGAGTAGGCATTACGACTATCCCGATAGCCCGTTGTATCGGCTGCGCCACTCGGCGGCGCACCTGCTGGCGCAAGCCGTGCTGGAGCTGCACCCTGACGCCAAACTCGGTGTCGGACCGCCCATCGAGAACGGCTTCTACTACGATTTCGACTTCGCTCAGCCCCTGCGCGAGGAGGAACTGCAACAGATTGAACAGAAGATGCGCGAAATCGCCCAGAGGGGGCTGGACATCACGCGCTTCGAAACCTCGCGCGAGGAAGCCGAACGGCTCATCCGAGAAATCGGGCAGACGCCCTACAAAATCGAACTGCTGCAAGCCATCCCTGAAGGCGAGACGATTAGCTTCTATCAACAGGGCGATTTTATCGACCTGTGCCGCGGTCCGCATGTGGACAACACGCGCGAAATCCAACACTTCAAGCTGCTCTCGCTGGCAGGGGCATACTGGCGCGGCGACGAGAAGAATAAGATGCTCACTCGAATCTACGGTACGGCGTTCTTCACACAGGAGGAGCTGGACGACTACCTGCACAAGTTGGAGGAGGCAAAGCGGCGCGACCATCGCAAACTGGGACGCGAGTTGGGGCTGTTTATGATATCCCCCGAGGTGGGCAGCGGCTTGCCGATGCTCCTGCCCAAAGGCGCGACCGTACGCCGCGTGCTGGAAGAGTTCATCCTGCACGAGGAACTCAAGGCAGGCTATCAGCATGTGCGCACCCCAGAGATAGCGAACCTGAACCTCTACCGCACCAGCGGACACTACCCCTACTACAAAGACTCGATGTATCCGCCGATGGTGTTTGAGGATGGCGAAGAGCTCATCCTGCGCCCGATGAACTGCCCGCACCACTTCCTGATTTACAAGTCCGAGCCGCGCTCCTACCGCGATTTGCCGCTGCGACTCGCCGAACTCGGCACGGTCTATCGATACGAGAAGAGCGGCGAACTGTCGGGGCTTATCCGCGTGCGATGCTTCACCATCAACGACGCCCATGTGTTCCTGCGCCCCGAACAGATTAAAGCCGAAGTGCAACACAATATCGAGCTCATCAGCACGGTCTACCGACGGCTAAACCTGACAGACTTTTGGTATCGGCTCTCGCTGCGCGACCCTGCCGACAAGGAGAAATACTACGACGACGATGTGATGTGGGAGACCGCCGAGAACGCGCTGCGCCAAGCATTAGACGAACTGGGGCTACAGTATACCGCTGTGCCTGGCGAGGCGGCGTTTTATGGACCCAAGCTCGATGTGGAAGTGCGCGACTGCTTGGGGCGCGAGTGGACGGTCTCTACGGTGCAGCTCGACTTTTTGATGGCGCATCGGTTCGACTTGGAGTATACTGGCGAGGATGGCAAGCCGCACCGCCCCGTGATTATCCACCGTGCGCCCATCGGCTCGTTCGAGCGGATGTTGGGCTTCCTGATTGAGCATTACGCAGGGGCGTTTCCGCTGTGGCTTGCGCCCGTGCAGGTGGCTGTGCTGCCGATTGCCGACCGCCACACCGAGTACGCCGCGCAGGTACGGCAGCGGCTCTTCGAGGCGGGGTTCCGTGTGGAGTTAGACGCGCGACGCGAGACGCTGGGCTACCGAATCCGATACCAGCAGACGCACAAGACGCCCTACATGCTCATCATCGGCGACAAAGAGGTGGAGGGCGGGCTGGTCGCAGTGCGCAGCCGCGACTGCGGCGACTTGGGACAGATGACGCTTGAGACGCTGCTGGAACGACTGCTGCAAGAAAACACCCACGGGGCAAACTTCACCAAAACTTAACCTAAGCTCTTGACAAATCATTGCTAATGGGTTATAATTTAAGCGTAGGCTCCGCCTACACACCATCTAAAGGAGGTCTACGCTATGCAACGCAGCATACTGGGTGTTATGTGCGCTGTATGCGCGCTTAGCGTCGCTGCGCACGGTCAAATTGTGGTCGGCGGTCGTGTGGGTGTGACCGCCGCAGGCAATCCGCTAAATGTCCGTTCTACGGCTTGCGGCGCTGTGATTGGTTCCGTTCAATCAGGCGTCGGCGGTCAGGTGGTTGGCGGTTCCCAAGGCTGTAACGGGCTGACTTGGTGGCAGGTCGCGTGGCAAGGCGTGCAAGGCTGGTCGGCTCAAGCAGCAAATGGAGCGACTTACCTTGTCCCGTTGCCGGGCAGCGGCGTCTATCCGAGTGTAAGCGCGCCCCAAACCTACACGGTTCAGGTTGGACCCGACGCTACGGGCTTGAATGTACGCTCAGGTCCAGGCACGAACTACTCTATTATTGGCAGCGTAAGCGCGGGTGCAACGGGCACAACGCTCGCTGTTTTCAACGACACCGCGCAGGGGATTGTGTGGTGGCGTGTTCGTTGGAGCAACGGGCTGGAGGGTTGGAGCGCCGAAGGAATACGCGGCGCAGGCATCTACCTCACGCGCGTTTCGCAGCCCCCGATGAACTCAGAGGACCAACTCCTCTACAACCTCGTGGCGCCCTATCGTGCAGGACAAGTCTGGATACCCTCCACCTACGACGGACACACGAGCCAGGGCATCCTCCACGCTGTGGACTTCAACCGCGTTTCGGGGTCGCGCTCCACTTGCGCTTACCAGACAGGCTTCTTGGAAGACTGTGGCGAGGTGATTGTCGCCTCGCACGCAGGGCGTGTTTATAACCGCGCGCAGTCGGGATGCGACGGCTATGGCAACTATGTTGTGGTCGTGAGCAATGTGCTGCAGAGCGGGACAACCAACTCGTATGTGAGCACCATCTATGCGCACTTGAACCACTTCTTGGCGCCCAACGGCAGTACGGTAGGGGCGGGCGCGCCAATCGGACGGCTCGGCAGCACGGGCAGATCTACAGGTCCGCACCTGCACTACGAACTGCGCTACATGACCGTCCAGAACGGCACGATTACAGCGTTCGGCAATCGTATCC
>CALGZO010000092.1 GCA_937934465.1 uncultured Fimbriimonadales bacterium
AGGGTGTCGAGGTCGGTGGAGTATCATCGAGTGGTTTGACTGGGACGGTCTGTTTACCAGTCCGTATGTGTATCTACGCAACCTTCCAACCGAGGCTGAAGTTGTTGATTGGCTCGCCTCCAAGCAGCCGCTCAGGGGTTCGGTGTCTCTCGCAGTGTTCTTTGAGCGGTGCGACCTGCCTGTCTTCGTTTTGCCTATAGAGAGGGTTCTACGCCCTATGGAGGACAAGGTTGACCTCTATCTGGCGCCGCTGGAAAAGCCCTCTTGGACGCTGGTCTACACCCACGAGGAGTGGACTCTCGGCGCTGAGCGATTGAACGATTGAGGTACACTTACCGCGATGCAAGAGGCAGTCCCGTATCTTTCGGAGTCGGAAGCGCAAGCGGTTGCCGAGCAGGCGCGCACGCTCATTCGCGCCGTCGAGTCGGTGATTTTCGGCAAGAGCGAGACGGTGCGCCTCATCACTGTGGGACTGCTCAGCGGCGGACACCTGCTGGTGGAGGATATTCCGGGCGTGGGCAAGACCACTCTCGCCCGCGCCGTCGCCAAAGCGATTGGGGGGCAGTTCCGACGCATCCAGTTCACGCCCGACCTGCTGCCTGGCGATGTGACAGGCTCTATCATCTACAACCAGGCGCGTGGGGCGTTCGAGTTCCATCCGGGTCCTATCTTTGCCAATATCGTGCTGGCGGATGAGATTAACCGCGCCACGCCGAAGACGCAATCCGCGCTGCTGGAGGCGATGGAGGAGCGCACGGTCTCCATCGAGGGCGAGTCGCACCCCCTGCCGCAGCCGTTTCTGGTGATTGCGACCCAGAACAATATCGAGATGGTGGGTACCTATCCGTTGCCGGAGGCGCAGATGGATCGGTTCTTCGCGCGCGCGGCGCTGGGCTACCCGTCGCCTGAGGTGGAGGCGCGGATTCTGGAGTCGCGTCAGCTGGGCGCGCCTTTGGAAACGCTTCAGCCCGTGATGACCCCTGAGCAGCTGCTGGATATGCAACGCCAGACGCGGCGCGTCTATATCAGCCCCTCCGTGCGACGCTACTTAGTGGATGTGGTGAACGCCACGCGCCACCACCCGAAGGTGATGCTGGGGGCAAGTCCGCGCGCCTCCATCGCGCTGATGCTCGGCGCGCAGGCGCACGCGCTCCTCTCGAACCGCTACTATGTAACCCCCGACGATGTGCAGCAGATGGCGCTCCCCGTGCTGGCGCACCGATTGATGATGCGCTCCGACGCTTCGGGCAGCGTGCGTGCGGAGAGCGTCCTCCGTGAGATTCTGAGCCAAATCCCCGTGCCGATAGGAGGCGACGCGCCCGATGCGAGAGTATAAGCTGACCGCGCTGATGGCGGCGACCTCGTTCCTGCTGTGTTCGGGACTGATGACTAATAACCGTCAGATGTATTGGATGGCGTGCGTGCTGGGCGCGCTGATGCTGGGCGCGTACTGGATAGTGAAGCGCGGCGCGACACAGGCGAGCGTGTATCGCCACTGCCCCGAAGAGCTGATGGAAGGCGAGACGATAGACTACTCGTTGCACGCCTCGATTCAAGGGCGCGGTGGTCTCCTCTGGGCACAGGCGCACGACAGCGCGTCGTCAGGACTGCACATCGAACCGCTGGCGACCGAGCAAGCCACGCCGTTCAGCGGTATCGCGCACTATCGGCTGACCGCCCTCCGACGCGGGGCGCAATCGTTGGGTCCCGTGTCGCTTGTGCTGTCGGACCCGTTTGGGCTGTTCGTGAACCGCATGCAGTTGCCGATACACACGCCGATTCTGGTGTTGCCGCGCCCTGTGGCGTTGGCGCAGTGGCGTTGGGAAGGCGGCGGGCGCGGGCGGGTGCTGGCGTCCAGTCTGCGCGGCAATCGTGGCGAGGGCGCCGATTGGCACGGCGTGCGCCCCTACACCCCAGGCGACCCCCTGCGACGCATCCACTGGCGCGCGACCGCCCGATTCGGCAACTGGCATGTGAAGGAGTTCGAGACCAGTCAGCTCGCGCCCAGCGTCGTCGCTCTGGAGCAAGCCCCCACTTGGCGGATGGAAGGCGACGCCTACCCCGAATTTGACCAAGCGATACGCCATATCGCGTGGATTGCGCTCCAAGCGCCGCGGCAGGGCGTCTCGCTCATCTTGGTCGGCTCGAACCTGCCCGAACTGCGCATCACACCTGACGCCTACGCCGACCCGCGCGCCCTCTTGCGCCAGCTCGCTCGTGTGCAACCCGACGCGAACCACTCGATTCTGGACGACCTGCCCCGCCTGATTCAGCAGTACGGCGAGCAGTATCGCATCGCGTTGTTCGTGCCGCCCAGCGAGTACGCCTACGCCGAGACGCGCGTGCAGCCCTATCAGGCGCAGGGCTACTCTGTTGAGGTCTATGCGTGACGCTCACTCGGCGCCGCCCGCGCGTTGGACGCTGTATGGCTTGCCCTTCCGTTCGGGGTTAGCCCTCGGCGTGGGCGCGCCGCTCTACCTGCCCACCTACGGCAACCCCATCTGGCTCGACCCGCGCCTGCACGCGCAAGACGAGGACGAGTGGCGCGATATCGACTACCGCATGCCCACCGAGCCTGTGGAGGTGGTGGCGTTCGCGCGCGACTTGAGCGAAATCCCGCCCGTGTTAGCCCCCTATGTGCGCGTGGTGGGCTGGATTGTCGAGCGTGCGCCTGAGCCGCCGCTGCCGCAGGTTCCGATACTGGTCACGCCAAAGCTGCCCGCCCTGCTGCCCCCCGAACCTACTGTGGTGCTGGACGCGAACGCAGGAGTAGCGTATATCGAACCCGACGCGGCGACACTTGCCCGCTACCAGAGCCTGCTGCTGCGCACTGCTACGCACGCCCGTTATCACCTGGAGAGCGAACACCTGCCCGTCCACACTTGGGACAACAGGCGCGTGTTGCTGGGCGGCGTCGCACCCGACTGGGATACTGCCGCGCACACGGCTCAGGCAGGCGCGGACCTGATCTGGCTGGAAAGCGATGCGCTCCCTGAAAGCGCGTCGGCAATCGCGCGTGCGCTCGGCGGCAAACCGCTGTGGCTCCATGATACGCTTGCTCAAGTGCGCGACGACGCTTATTGGCAACGCCTGCTTCGCCTCAGCGCGGAGTTGAGTCTTGCCCTGTTTGTGGACACTCTGGACGCGCTTGCGGACGCCCGCAACAGCCTTGAGGTCGCCCGTGAAACGCTTCGCGAGGCGCACACCCCTCTCGGTATGTTGGAGCTGGGGCTGGCGGCGACGCCCGACGCGCTGCTGACACTCGGTGCGACCGACCTGCCCTACGCAGTGTGTTGGCGCATTACGCAGTTCAGCCTGCCTGTCGCTGCAGCGCTTTGGGAACAGCACACGGCTACGCGGGAGTGGGGCGTTCGGCGTGCGATACTTGTGCGCGACGCCGCGCCCGAAACGCTCGCCCTCGCGCTGGGCTACGAACCCCACGCGCTGCTGACATACCCCGACTGCCTCCACGACGCCAAAACGCGCCTTGCACTGCTGAGCGCAGCTGAATGCCGCGATTGGCTGCTGCGACGCCTCCGAGACTGGGACGAAGCACACCTGCGTCGCCAACCCGAGCTATGGATTGAAGAGCGCGGATAACAGCCGATGCCCCGCCAGACAGGGAGACCAAAGTTGCATTCGCGCCTAATGGTGCGACGACATTCCTGTCGTCAAGGGTGTTCGGAAAATCGTCTTGGCAGAATGCCCATCTATGGAACGCAGGTGCGCCCCTATGGCAATAGCCAAGTAGGTGCAGGTACCCCCTCCTTTAGGTTCCCCCTGCAAGCAGGGGGAACCAATCGAGAAAAATCGGTTCCCCCTTGAAAAGGGGGAACCTGCAGGAGGGGGTTCCTCATACAACAGGCGAATTTTCGAACACCCTCCCTGTCGTCGCAAAGCGTACCGTCGGCGTCCCCGCCGACGAACAACACTGGTGCGACGCCATTCTTGGCGTCGCAACACCCCTGTTTCCACCAATAGAACCCGCGACGACAAGAATGTCGTCGCACCTGCCGACGAACAACACTGGTGCGACGCCTTTCGTGGCGTCGCAACACCCCTGTTTCCGCCAATAGAACCCGCGACGACAGGAATGTCGTCGCACCTGCCGACGCCTCCCCCAGTGTAGCGTCGGCGTCCTCGCCGACGAGCCTCGCTTGGACAGGAATGTCCAAGCCACGCTTGCGCAGGTGCGACGACATTCGTAGCGTCAGCGTCCCCGCCATTCGCTTGGACAAGAATGTCCAAGCCACGGATGC
>CALGZO010000093.1 GCA_937934465.1 uncultured Fimbriimonadales bacterium
GGTCGGAACGCTTACCAATCGTCTGCCCTACTCGCTCCACAATGCCCGCATAATCACCTCCCGTGGCAGTTGGTACATCGGGAGCCTGCCGCCGCGTCAAACCGTTCAGGTGGATAGAGACGCGCCGATGGTTGAGTTAAGCCACCCTGACTTTAGTGCAGGCAGCAGCAGGATTTACGAAGCGCGTTATATGTCTATCGATACGCTGCTCTACGAGTCGCTTCGCAAGCGCGAGTCGCCCGATGTCGCTTATCTTCTGGCGCAAGCGTCAGAGCCTGTGCTGACGCCCGAGCTGCGCGACGACGCCAAAAGCGCCGCGCAAGTCATGTACCTGATTAGCTTACCGCTGGAGGGCGCGCAGTGATCAAACGACGCGAGAACCCCCTGCTGCACTATCATCTGCTCGGTTTCACGGTGAACCGCTGGAAGCGGCAACCCGTCCTCTACGGCGCGGTCGCGGTGGGGATAGGGCTAACCTATCTATTGGTGTTCCAGATGTTCCGCACCTACGAGGCGTCGTTAGAAGCCACGCTGAACCTGTCGCTGTTTGTCATGTGTCTGGCTGCGCCGTTGATGGCGTACAACTCCTTCTCGCTGGAGTACGAGAAGGGGACTTGGGAGTCGCTCGCGCTCACGCGCCTGACGGCTGGCGAAATCCTCTGGGGCAAGTGGGGCGCGGCGCTGGCGCGGGTGGCGCTCCTGACCCTGCTGCTGACCCCGATGCTGTTCATCGCCACCGACCTCAAAATCAAGTCCGACGGTTCGCTTCTGGGCAGGTTCGCCACTGTTGTAGAACCCACATACGAGTTATACAAGTTCGCATCGAGTGTGGCGTTGCTGTTCAGCTGGGGCGCGTTGCTGGTCTCGCTGGGCGTCTGGCTCTCGTTCAAGCTCAGGCGCACCATCAGCACTGCGTCCGCGCTCTATGCAGGGCAGCTGTTTGCCCTCGCGCTGCTGCCCACGCTCTTCGCGATTTTTGAGATAGATACTCGCTACTCCATTCAAGATAGTCTGAGCTCTGTGAATAGCTTCAGGGACGGCTTCTATTGGTGGCTCATCGCCGCCTTCAGCCCGATTATCGTCTTCTATTTGAACCCTTTTTACACGACTTTAATGCTGGACAATATAGTATTTGACCAATATTACTCCTACGAATATGTAGATGCTATGCAATATATCTATGTCGGCTGGGGGTTGACGCAGAGCGTTATCTATCTATCGTGGGCAATCTTCTTTGCAGGAATCGCCTATCGCGGTGTGAAAACTAAGTGGCGCAAATAGGGGAGACGCTTATGTTGGATGTTCAAGGACTGCGCAAAGAGTATGGGGAGCTGGTCGCCGTGCGCGACATCTATTTCCAGTTGCAGCCGGGCGATGTGTTCGGCTTTATCGGTCCGAACGGCGCGGGTAAGACGACCACAATCAAGATGCTCGCCACCCTGCTGGAGCCGACGGCGGGCACGGCGACTCTGAACGGCATCGATATCGTGCGTCAGCCAGAGGAGGTGCGTCCCCTGCTGGGCTATATGCCCGACTTCTTCGGGCTGTACGAGGGTATCACGGTCACGGAGTACCTGCAGTTCTTCGCGGCGGCGTACCGAATCCCCAAATCGCAGCGTCAAGCGATTATCAACAATGTGCTGGAGTTGACCGACCTCACGGTCAAGCGCGACGCCTATGTGGAGACGCTCTCGCGCGGGATGCAGCAGCGTCTGTGCCTTGCGAAAAGCCTCGTGCATGACCCCATCTTGTTGCTGCTGGATGAGCCAGCGTCGGGGTTAGACCCGCGCGCTCGCATCGAAATCAAGGAGCTCATCCGCGAGTTGGGCGCGATGGGCAAGATTGTGCTGGTCTCCTCGCACATCCTGCCCGAACTGTCCGACTTCTGCAACAAGATAGGCATCATCGAGAAGGGCGAGCTGCTCGTGTGGGGCGCGGTGGACGAGATTGTGCAGCAGTTGCAGGCGCACCGCGTGCTGGAGATTAAACCGCTGGGCGACGCCGAACTCCTAATCCAACGCTTGGAGCGGGAACCTCATGTGGGCGAGATTGAGCCGCGCAACGGCAGCCTCTATGTGCATTTCGTGGGCGGGCTGGAAGAGCAAGCCGACCTGCTCGCCGCGCTCATCCACGACGGCTACCGAATCGCCGCCTTCCGTGAGGAATCGCTCGACTTGGAAGATGTGTTTATGCAAATCACCAAAGGCGAGGTGAGCTGATGTACCCCCCCTAAAGAAACAGATTTATCTGCCGATAATTACCAGTAGCGACAGGGTACAGGTTGACCTTTGAACCTCCTGCTTAAACTTGGTCGCACCTCCCCTACCCCTGGAGAGGCGGGTCCCTCCCCACCCGCCTCTCGCCGACTTTGAAAAAATCCCCCTGCGGAAGCGATACGCCGCAGGGGGTGTGGCGGTGGCGCTGGACGGTGCTGATGAGAGTCGTTCAAACTATCGCCGCCTACACAGCGCTCCGCTCTGGGGTTTCCCCCGCGCCTAAGGAGATTATGCCCTGACCCCCTGCGCCGCCTCTCTGTGCTTCTACGGGGAACTTGGAAAATCCCGCACGCTTGCGGGTATAATCGCGCCGATATGGCGGAGCTGATCCTCTACAACACGCTGACGCGCTCGGAAGAGCCGTTCCAACCGCGCGAGCCGGGCAAGGTTACTATCTACGCTTGCGGGCTGACTCCCCAAGCCCCCGCGCATGTGGGGCATATGCGCGGCGTCGTCGTGATGGACATCGTGCAACGCTGGCTCGAACAACTCGGCTATGCCGTTCATTTCGTGCAGAACTTCACCGATATCGACGACAAAATCATCCGACGCGCCCAAGAAGAACACACCAGCACCGCCGCCGTCGCCGAGAAGTACAGTCGCATGTATATCGAGGACGCCCACGCGCTCGGCGTGCGCCTGCCCCACTTCGTGAAGGTCACCGAGAATATGGACGCCATCATCGAGATGGTGCAGCGCCTCGTTGAGGATGGCTACGCCTATGTGGTGGACGGCGATGTCTATTTTGAGGTCAATAAGTTCCCCGAATACGGCAAGCTTTCGGGGCGGAGCGTGGAGGAGATGCAGGCGGGCGCGCGAATCGAGGTGGACGAGCGCAAGCGCAATCCCGAAGATTTCGCGCTCTGGAAAGCCGCCAAGCCCGGCGAACCTGCGTGGGACAGCCCGTGGGGCAAGGGGCGTCCGGGCTGGCACATCGAATGCTCCGCGCTGAGCTTGAAATATCTCGGCGCGGCGTTCGACATCCATGCAGGCGGGATGGACCTCATCTTCCCCCACCACGAGAACGAGATTGCCCAATCGGAGGCGTACCTGCACTGCGAGCAGCCGTTCGCCCGCTACTGGCTACACTGGGGTCCCGTGCGCCTGCGTCAGGAGAAGATGTCCAAATCCACAGGTTTGGTCGTGCCCATTCGCGAGTTGCGCCAGCAGTACGAGCCTGCCGTCATCCGCTATTTCTTGCTGACCGTGCATTATCGCACGCCGCTGGAGTTCTCGTATGAGCGTCTGGAGGAGTCTAAAGCGGCGTTGGAGCGCATCCGCACGGCGTATCAGCGTGCGCAGGCGTTCCTACGCGAGCGCGGCGGCGCAACCGCCGACGCAACTGTCGCTGAGCCGTACCTGCAGCAGTTCCGCGAGGCGATGAACCACGATTTCAACACCGCGCAGGCGTTGGCAGCCGTGTTCGAGGTGGTGCGCGAACTCAACACGCACCTGAACACCCCTGAACTCGCCGACGCGCCTGCCCGCCTCGCTGGACTGCTCAACGCCCTACAGTGGATGATGGAGACCGTGCTGGGCGTCGCGCTCCAACCCGACGCCCCCGCGCAGAGCGAAACGCTGAACCAACTGATGCACTGCGTCATCGCTTGGCGGCAGGAGCTGCGCACACGCAAACTCTACGACCTCGCCGACCGCATCCGCGACGACCTCAAGGCGATGGGTATCGTGCTGGAAGATAGCCCGCAAGGAACCACCTGGCGCATAGGCTAATGAAGCACGGACATTCCTGTCCGTGCATCCGCCCGCTTAGGTACACTAACGGCGCTATGCGGATTGGCGTTCTGTCGGATACCCACGACCACTTGGGCTACCTGCGTCGCGCTGTGGACGCGCTGAACGACCTGCAGGTGGAGCTTGTGCTGCACGCAGGCGATTATGTGGCGCCCTTCGTGGCGAACGAACTGTCGCGCCTGCGCTGCCGTCTGCTGGGCGTCTTCGGCAACAACGACGGCGAGCGCGTCGGGCTGACCAAACGGCTCAGCGAGATTGGACAAGTGCAGGTGCAGCCCCTGTTCGTGGAGTTGGAGGGCTGTCGGATTGCGATGGTACACGAACCCGAACCTGTGGAGGCGTTCGCCCGCAGCGGTCTCTACGATATCGTGATTTACGGGCACACGCACCAACACGAGCTACGCTCCGTGAACGATTGCACGGTCATAAACCCTGGCGAGGTCTGCGGCTGGCTGACTGACAAGCCCACCTGCGCTGTCATCGCCCTGCCCGAACGCCAAGTGGAGATACTCACGCTGCGATAGGCGCGAGTATGGGGGGTGTTAGGGTGGCTTGGACATTCCAGTCCAAGCACGCTTCGTCGGCGCGGACGCCACGCCGCGACCGCAAAAAATAAAGACCCCCTCCCCCACACAGTTGGGAAGGGGGCAAGGGCGTGAGGGCTGCCCTCACTATTTCTTCCGACGCCGAATCAACCCAGCCATCGCCGCGCCCGCGCCCAACGCCAACAGGCTGCTCGGCTCAGGCACAACCTCGTAGATGTCCAAGCGATCGAGATAGGTTCCTGACCCACCGCCGCCCTGCACCACGAAGATGAACACGCGACCATCCGTCGTGATGAAGTAGCTGGCGTTGAGCAAGGTGTTCGAGTAGCCGCCCGGCGTGAACCCGTCTGCTGTTGGACCTGCGCCCGTCAGAGTGGTGGTGAAATCGCCCGCCAAGTTGCGCACGAACACCTGATTCTGACCTGACACACGCAGGTTGTAAAGGATGAGGTCTCCCAAGTGCCCGTACGCCTGCGACACAGGCACATACGCGACGAACGATTGCTGCAGCCCGCCCTCCGTGAGGGACACGAAGTTGCCATCATCGGTAAAGGTGGTAGCGCCCGTGCGTGAGAACTTGCGCACGCCCGCCGCGTTGCCTGAGCCGCCGTTCCACTTGTAATACATATCGCCGTTGGGGGCGAAGGCGATGTCGCGGACGGCGGTGGGCGCGCCGCCCACTGGGCTGGTGTTGCTTGCGTTTGTACCTGTGATTAAGTCGAAGCGTCGGATAATCGTGCTTCCGAACACGCCGACGGCTAAGGTCGCGCCGCTGCCCTGATAGCCTGGATCAATCTCCAGCGTGTCGTAGCGCGAGACGCCTGCCTCACTGATCGACAACAGACCGTCGCCTGCCCAGCTGGTGTCCAGGTTACCGTTGGTGTCGTATTTGCGGATGCCTGTGTTATTGGCAGTGGTGCTCCCCAGCCCAGTACCCAGATAGAGCGCGCCGTTGTAGTACACAAGGCGCGTGTCGCGCGAGCCGCCGTCTTGTCTGAGCTGCACTTTCCATGCAGGTGTGAGCGTGGAGTTGCTGGCAACGAAATTGCCAGCAGTGTAGAAGTTGCTGATACGCGCCATGCCGACAGTTTGCAAGCCACTCGAGGTGTGATAGCCTGCCACATAGAGGTTCGTGCCGTCGAATGCCACATCGCCGATGTTGCTGCCGATGCCGTTCGCCGAACCATCGAACAGGTCAGCAAGTGTGTAGCTGCGTAGGTGGTTGATTGTATATTGCGCGGACGCGAATGCCAACGCGCCAAGCGCCAGCCCAAGCGTTACAAAGAGCTTGCCTTTCATAGGTAAACCTCCTCGTTTAGTGTGTGGGAAGCATAGGCTCCCCATACATGATAGACTCCGTTTCGCCCTAAAAGCGGACAAGAACGCCCCCAAAATTACCAGATTTATGCAGAGTTATGTGCTAATCGGGGGACTCTCGTTGCCTTGCAGAACGGTTTCAGGGTTTCCCCCATCCCCCGCCGCCTGGGGTTCGCACGGTAAGGACTGCGCCTGCGGGGACACGGATGACGCCCTTGCTCAGCTCGGCGTCGACTTCGCCGTCGATGTGGAGGGTGTTCTGTCCGCGTTTGCCGGGCTTGCCGCCCTGCAAGCCGTAGGGGGGGCGTCGTCGGCGTTCGGTG
>CALGZO010000094.1 GCA_937934465.1 uncultured Fimbriimonadales bacterium
ATAGGTCTTGGCATCACGATGTATGTGAACGACTGGGACGAGACATTTCCGCGCAACGATGATTGTATCTCAGGCAGTATTCCCTACCAACCGAATGCTACGGGCTGCAGTGGTCCGTATGGGCAGCGTGTGAACCACTACAAGTGGCAATACTGGATTTACCCCTATGTGAAGAACATCCAAATCTTCTTCTGCCCCAGCCGTCAGTACGATCGCACCATGTGGGAACAGAGCGCTGAGATCTTCGATGGCGGCTACGCTTTGGGGCTGCACATCACAGGCGCGCTGAACACTTGGAACCGCACGGGCGCAAATCAGCAGATTCGCAACTCGTTCCTTGGCGGCAATATGGCAGGCGTGCAGCGACCTGCGGAGACGATGATCTTGATGGAAGAGCGTTTCCCAGGAACGCGCCACTATGTGTTTGGACCGCAGCCGAACCAAACTATCTACCCCATGGCGCACCGCCATCTATGGGAGAATTGGTTCTACAACGGGAACCCTGCCAGCGGGCGCATTAATAAGAACAACGCACCCCACATGGACGGACTGATTATCGTGTATGTGGATGGACACGCGAAGTGGATGAATGTGCGGGAGTTCCTCGCCAAGTCGCCCACGGCGCAAGATTACACGCCCAGCCCGCTGAGCGCATTTCCCAGCGGAATGGCGTGGACTGTTGGTGAGCAGCCTCGGTGGCGCGGCGACTGGCCTCTGTGGGGGCTGTACGGCAACTAAGCCAACGCCGCTTATGCTCCAATCTCGACGCCCCTTCCTGCAGGAAGGGGCGTTTTATTATGGAACATACCGATTGTATGCAACACGCTCTTGGAACGCTATGGATTGGGTTATTGGTGCTTACAATCGGTCTGGCGGAAACGCCGCGCACGCGCGACAGCGACTGGCTCATCCGAGTCGGTTTGGAGCAGGCGGCATGGGCGAAAGTTCTCTATATAAGCGTCTCGGAGGGGCGATTTCGCTGGGTTGACCCGCGCACGGGCGCGACGCTAAGCGAGGGCAGGGCAGGGCAGGTTTGGGAGCTGCGCCGTGAGGGAAGGGTTTACCGCGCCGTGTCGGGACAGGTACGGGTTCAATCCGAGCGACTGCTCGTAGAACCTGCAGAAGGCGGCTTTGTCATGGTCGGAACCGCGCCGAACGCCCTGCGTCGCTATCGGGGGCATCTGGAGTGGACGGAGCGCGACGGGAAACTGCTCACCATCAACTGGGTACGGCTGGACGACTACCTGAAAGCCACGCTGCCCCGCGAGATGCCGCCCAACTTCCACCCCGAAGCGCTCAAGGCGCAGGCGGTCGCGACGCGCTCGTTCACCTTCCGACGCCTGAACCGCTACCGTCAGTGGGGCTACGACCTATGCGACCACGCGCCGTGCCAAGTGTACGGGGGCGTGGAGGCGGAGCATCCGAACACCAACGCCGCTGTTGAGGCTACCGCAGGCGAGACGCTAATGTACGAAGGGCGTGTGGCGGAGGCGGTCTACTCGGCGAGCTGCGGCGGGCACACCGCGCCGATTGAAGTCGCGATGGCAGGCGCACGCCCCCTGCCGTACCTCGCTGGCGTCCCCGACACTGACCCCAGCGGCAAACCCTACTGCAGTCCCGCGCTCAACAGCGGATGGGAGCAGACCCTCACGCGCGAGGAACTGCAGCGACGCTTTCCCCAAGCAGGGCGCATCCGCGCGCTGAGGCTCGCCCAACGCGCTGCGAGCGGACACGCGCTCCAAATAGAGATTCAGGGCGACCGTGCAACCCTGACGCTTTCAGGCGCGGAGTTCCGCAGCGCGCTCGGCGCAACGCGCCTGCGCAGCCTGAGGTTTGAGATTCAGCCTCAGCCCGACGGCTGGAAACTGGTCGGGTGCGGGTCGGGGCACGGCGCGGGCATGTGTCAGTGGGGCGCACAGGGACGCGCCCTCGCAGGGCAAAACTATCGGCAGATTCTGGAAGCCTACTATCCCGGAACGACGCTCCAAAAGCTGTAGGACGCCCAAATGTGCTATAATAGAAATCGTATTCTGAGGGAGCGAAGTTGGCAGAGTTAAAACAAGTGGAGATTGCACGCTTAGCGGGCGTGTCGCAGGCGACGGTATCGCGCGTGCTGAAGGGCGACCCGCAAGTGAACGAGGCGATGCGCGAGCGCGTGTTGGCAGTCGTTCAGGAGCTGGGCTATGTGCCCGACGCGCGCGCGCAGTCGTTGCGCTCGCAACGCACGCGCCTGCTGGGACTGGTCATCCATCGCGCGCCAGAAGCCTTAGCGGGCGACCCGTTCTTCAGCACGCTGATAGCAACTATCGTGGAGCAGGCGGCAAAGCACGAGTACCATCTGTGCGTCGATACCGCGCGCACCGCACGCACCCAACGCGCGATTTACGAGGAACTGCTGCGCACGCGGCGCGTGGACGGACTAATCTTGGTGGAGTCGGAATCGCACGATAAGCGCATCGAGCGGCTCAGTCGTGAGGGGTTCCCGTTCGTGCTGATTGGGCGATACGAACCTGAGGACGCCATCGCCAGCGTGGACAACGATAACATCGGCGCGGCGTTTATGGCTACCGATTATCTGATACGCTCCGGTCGCAGGCGCGTGGCGTACATCGGCGGTCCCGCAGGGCTGACCGTGACGCGCGACCGCTTGCAGGGCTACAAGCGCGCGTTGGAGGCGCACGGGATTGACTATGACGCTTCACTCATCGCGTTTGCGGAGTTCAACTCACGCAGCATGGCGAGCGCGATGACCGACCTACTCAGCCTGCCGACGCCGCCCGACGCAGTGCTGGCGCTGGACGACCTGATTGCCATCAGCGCAATTCGCGAGGCGAAGCGTCAAGGCAGGCGCGTGCCCGACGATATCGCCTTCATCGGCTTCAACGATAGCCCCATCTGTCAGTATGTGGAGCCGAGCCTGACCTCCATAGCGGTTGAGATACCGCAATTGGCTCGGCGCGCCACCGAGATGTTGGTGGAGCTGGTTGAGGGGCGTGCGCCGACGCCGAAACGCCAAATCGTGCCCGCCCGATTGGTGAAACGGGAGTCGGCTTAGGTTAGCTATTGGCGTCTTGTCACCGCAGTGTGTCCGCCTGAGCGCGTATCGCCTGCCGATCCGCCTCGCTGAGACGGCGCAGGTTGCGTATCTGCTGCCCCAAGCGCGGATGGTTCTCGAACGCCGCCTCGTGGCGCATCAGGAAATCCCAATAGAGCGTGGTGAACGGGCAGGCGTCCGCGCCGACGGCTCGGTCGGGTTTGTAGCGGCAGCCCGCGCAGTAGTTGCTCATCCGCTGGATATACTTGCCGCTGGCGATGTACGGCTTCGACGCCATCAGCCCGCCGTCCGCGAACTGCGACATGCCGTACACATTCGGCAGCTCCACCCACTCCACAGCGTCCACATAGATTGCCAGATACCACGCATGCACCTGTTTAGGATGAACGCCGAGCAGCAGCGTGTACAGCCCTGTAATCATCAGTCGCTGGATGTGGTGCGCGAAGCCGTGCTTGAGAGTCTGTCCAAGCGTCTCGCGCAGGCAGTTCATATCGGTTGCGCCTGTCCAGTAGAAGTCGGGCAGGTTCGCTTGGGCGTTCAGGGCGTTGCGTTCGAGGTATTCGGGCATATAGAGCCAATAGACGCCGCGGATATATTCGCGCCAGCCCAGCAACTGCCGCACGAAGCCCTCCACGCTTGGCAGGGGCGCGTGCTTCTGACGGTAGGCGTCGATGGCGCGCTCGATCGCAACGCGCGGGTCTAACAGCTTGAGGTTAATCGCCGACGAGAGGCGCGAATGATACAGGTACGGCTCGCCTGCCCACATCGCGTCTTGATAGGGTCCGAACAGCGGCAAGCGGTTCTCGATGAAGTCGTCCAACGCCTGCTCTGCCTGTTCGGGGGTCACTGCCCAGTCGAACGCGCTCAGGCTGCCCGGATGGTTGGGGAATCGCGTCTCCACGAGGCGGATGACCTCCTGCGTGACGGCGTCGGGCGCAAATGAGCTGGGCTGCGGCACTAAGCCTGGTCCTTGCTTGCCGAACGCTTGACGGTTCTCGGCGTCGTAGTTCCACGCGCCGCCCCACGGTCGCTTGCCGTCCATCATAATCCCCGTGCGCTGGCGCATCTCGCGGTAGAAATACTCCAATCGGAGCTGTTTACGCGCGGCGGCGTGGCGTTTGAACTCATCGATAGTGCTGAGAAAGTGTCGGTCGGGTCGGATTTCGAGGGGCGCGCCAAGCTGATGGGCGGTTTGTTCTAAGCTTTGCAGGACGCGCCACTCGCCGGGTTCCACGACGATGAGTTTCTGTGGCTGGTGTTGGCGTACGGCGCGCTTGAGCTCGCTGGCGAAGCTGCCGCCGTTGGCAGGGTCGTCCAGAGCGTGGTAATGCACGGTGTAGCCCTGCCGACGCAGCCAGTCGCGATAGTGGCGCATCGCGCTCAAGAAAATCGCAATCCGCGCCTTGTGGCTCCACACATGCGTCGCTTCCTCAGCGACTTCCGCCATCCACACGGCGTCGTGGGCAGGGTCAAAACCGTCCAGCGCCGCCGAACGCCTGTCCAACTGGTCGCCCAAAATCAAGACGAGATTGCGCATAATCAACCACTCATCGTTTGACAGGCACGCCCCAGCCGTCGTACTCGCCGCCATACGCTTGGGCAACGCTCTCGAAATAATCGATGCGTCGCTCCAGCTCGGAAGCGTCGGGGCGGTGGTAGGTATACACAATCACCAGCCATCCGCCGTCTACTGTAGCGCCCGCCTCCGCTTGGTAGCCCACATCCTGCAAGGCGAGCGCGGCGAAACCCGCAAGACGCTCATCATCGAAGTAGAGGAAATGCTCGAACGGACACACTGTGTCAGGACTGACACCTGTATTCAACATATGCTGCAACGCCATCCAGTCGTCAGTTCGCATCGATACCCCCTATGGTGAGTATACCCCGAATCAAGCGTGGGCGGCGTGCGTGCTGAGAATCTCCGCCACATGCGCGACATCCTTATCGCCGCGCCCCGACAGGTTCACCAAGATAACGCCGTCAGGCGTCAAGGTCGGCGCGAGGTCTTTCAGGTAGGCGAAGGCGTGGGCGCACTCCAGCGCGGGAATGACGCCCTCGTGTCGGGCGAGCCATGCGAACGCGCCTAACGCCTCTTCATCCGTGACGGCGACATACTCCGCGCGCCCTATCTCTTTCAGGTAGGCGTGTTCGGGGCCTGCGCCGGGGTAGTCCAAGCCTGCGGAGACGGAGTGGGTGAGCCGTATTTGTCCGTCATCGGTCTGCAGTACGAGGCTGGCGGAGCCGTGCAGCACGCCGTACTCGCCCGCCACGAGGCTGGCGGAGTGTTCGCCTGTGTGTAAGCCGCGCCCGCCCGCCTCCACGCCAATCAGTCGCACGCCTTCGTCCTCGATGAACGGGTAGAAGATGCCTATCGCGTTGCTGCCGCCGCCCACGCTGGCGACAATCGCGTCGGGTAGGCGACCCGCGTAGGCTTGGATTTGCTCACGCGCCTCGCGCCCAATCACCGACTGGAAATCGCGCACCATCATCGGGTAGGGATGCGGACCGACGCACGAGCCGATGATGTAGTGCGTCGTGCGCACATTCGTCACCCAGTCGCGAATTGCTTCGCTGGTGGCGTCCTTGAGCGTCGCCGTGCCGCTTTCAACAGGGATTACTTTCGCACCCAGCAAGTTCATGCGGAACACATTCAACGCCTGACGACGCATATCTTCCGCGCCCATATACACTTCACAGCTCAGCCCCAGCAGAGCGCAGGCGGTTGCTGTCGCCACGCCGTGTTGCCCCGCGCCCGTCTCGGCAATAATGCGCTGTTTGCCCATCCGCTTCGCCAACAACGCCTGACCCAGCGCGTTGTTGATTTTATGCGCCCCCGTGTGGCACAGGTCTTCGCGCTTGATGTATACTTGCCTACCCAGCGCGGTGCTGAGGTTCGCCGCAAAGTAGAGCGGCGTCGGACGCCCCGCGAAAGTGATGAGATAATAGTTCAACTCGCGCTGGAAATCGGCGTCGTCTTTGAAGTGGAGGTAGGCGTCCGTCAGCTCGTCGAGGGCAGGGATGAGCGTCTCAGGCACATAGCGTCCACCATAGCGACCGAAGTAGCCCTTCGCGTCGGGCGCAGTGTAAACAGGCATAGCAGAAGTATACCTGCCCAGAGCGCACGGAAGACCGCAGGGAGATAGTAGTAGTGCATAAGCGGCAGCACAGGCATCAGCGGCGCGTAAGCCAGCAGCGACCCCAGCCAGCCGAGCCAGCCAAGCCGCGAGCGTAACCCCTCACGCAACGCCACAAGATACGCCGTGAACCCCAGCAACCCAGCCCAAAACGAAGGCATCAGCAGGTTGAAAGGCGCGGTGAGGGCGACATCGATCTGCGCAACCGCCTCGCGTCCAGTCGGAACAGCCCAGTTGAGCGCGGTTTCGGGCAGGGTCTTGAACCGCTTGAGCCGCTGCTGGTGGTACTGAGTT
>CALGZO010000095.1 GCA_937934465.1 uncultured Fimbriimonadales bacterium
CCCACTTGGGGGCGCGATTTGCGTCGGAGCCACTTTGCCGACGATGTTGTGGGACCCAACACCCCCGCCGTGCGCTGGTTCAGCCAAGGCGGCGTTTTGGAAGAGCCTGCGATGCCCACGATCGAGAGTCTTTGGGCGCCGCAACACCCCGCTGTCGGCGCGCGCTACACGCGATACACCTTCTACAACACCCTCAACGGGCGCGTCACAGGCTCGTTCGGACCGTTTTGGGGACAACCCTCAACGCCGATCTTCATGAACGCTGCCGTTTACATCGTCGACAATAACTTCAACCCAGTACAGACCGGATCTTGGCAAGCGCTGATGCTGTCGGGCGGGCAGTACGAGTGCTTGCTGTTCAGCCCGTCGCCTGAATTCGGGTTCCCCAGCGTGTTTTGGACGATTCGCGGGTTCCCAGCCTATCGCACAAGCTTCGGCGCGTTCACCGACGGCTTTTACATCTACCCCGTCTTCGCCGACAACTTTGGAAATATCATCATACTATTCTTGGCATGGTTTGTTGTGGTAGACCCCAACACATTACAGGTACAACGAGTGATTCCTGATTATGGAGGTTTCATTTTCGACCAGATACCCTCCGCAGCGCTAAGTACGGTCTCTGGTTTTGGGAATCGGCTCCTGTTGGGCTTCCACAACGGACTCGTGGTGGCAATCGATACAAACAACTTCGACTACGCTTGGTTTACCACGATTCCTGCCTTAAGCGATAACGGCAACGGTCCTGAGGTTCCATCCGACTCGGTGGATCGCCCGATTGCGATTACTTCCAACGGTCAGACGGCGATTGTGTGCGGTTCCAATAGCGGGCGCGTCTACGGCGTCGCGAGGCTAAATGGGAGCCGCCAGTGGGAGTACCGCGCCGACCGACCGATTATGGCAGGACCGTCCATCGGACCCGACCCGAACAACGCGAACGAGGACACTGTGTATATCGTGGTGCGCCACTCCAACACGCAGAGCGCGATTCACGCCATTCGCGCGTCGGATGGGGCGCAAAAATGGGTGCGCCTGCTGCCGAATGTGAGTCGGTGCACACCCACCATCGACGACAACGGCGTGCTGTATATCGGCGACGAGCGCGGGTTCCTCTACGCAATCAACCCGAACAACACGCCCAAGTGGCAGCTCTATTTAGGCTCGCCTATCCGCACCGCGCCTGTGCTGGCGCTGGACCCGAATGTCATACCGAACCCGAATAACCTTGGCGCGCTCTATGTGGCGACCTCCAATCGGTTCCTGTACGCGATTGTGGATAGCTCGACGCTCTCCACGAACATCTCGCCAGGAACGCTGCCGCGTCAGGGCGGCGCGATTGGACGCTAATCGGTGTGGGGCGACCGCCGCCCCACACCCCTTGCAATTTTTGCATTTGAGGTATAATTCGGACACGACCATCGGAGCAACTTTCCCAACGCTGCGCGTCTACGCGCTTACAACGGGTAGGCACACTCTGAGATTGGACGGTACTTACTATGAGAAGACGGACACGCACAACTACCTCTGAAGACCTTACGGAGTCGCTGAACGATACGACCCCTGTGCAGACCGCCGCGAACGGCGCAGGCGAGACGCTGGAAGTGGAGATGCGCCCCAAAGCCACCAAAGAGGCGAGCAAAGACGGCGTCGACTTCAAGCAGCTGTGGCAGCAACCGCTTAGCGACCTCAAGCGTCGCGCCAAACGCGCGGGCGTCAGCGACGAAACCGAAGACAAAGCGGAACTGATTTACGCAATCTTGCGCGCGACTGCCCAAGAACCCGGCAGCGAGTACGCATGGGGCGTGCTGGAAATCCTGCCCGACGGCTGGGGCTTCCTGCGCCGACACCCGAACTTCCAGAGCATCAACGACGATGTGTATGTGTCGCAGTCGCAAATCAAGCGGTTCGGGCTACGCACGGGCGATTTGGTGTTCGGCGTGGCGCGACCGCCTAAAGAGGGGGAAAAATATTACGGACTGCTGCGCGTGGAAGCCATCAACGGCGCGCCCGCCGATGAAGTGCGACGCCGTAAAGATTTCGAACAACTCACACCCCTCTATCCCAACCACCGCCTGGTGATGGAAACCAGCCCCGAAAACACCTCAGGGCGTATCATCGACCTGATTGCGCCTATCGGCAAAGGGCAACGCGCCCTCATCGTCGCACCACCTAAAGCAGGGAAAACCACGCTGTTGAAAAATATTGCGAACAGTATCACCACTAACCATCCCGAAGTGGTGCTGCTGGTGCTACTGGTGGACGAACGCCCCGAAGAGGTGACCGACATGCGCCGCTCGGTCAAGGGACTGGTCATCAGCTCCACCTTCGATGAGCCGCCCGAGAACCACATGCGCGTCGCCGACCTAGTGCTGGAGCGCGCCAAACGGCTCGTGGAGCAGGGCAAAGATGTGGTGATCCTGCTCGATAGCCTCACCCGCTTCGGACGCGCCTCGAACCTGACCACCAGCCCCAGCGGACGCACCCTGTCGGGCGGTCTGGACCCCGCCGCGCTCTACCGACCCAAGCGATTCTTCGGCGCGGCGCGCAACATCGAAGAGGGCGGCAGCCTCACCGTCATCGCCACCTGTCTCATCGACACAGGGTCGCGCATGGACGAGGTCATCTTCGAGGAGTTCAAGGGCACAGGCAACATGGAGCTGGTGCTGTCGCGCGACTTGGCGGAGCGACGCATCTTTCCCGCCATCGATGTCAAACGCTCTGGAACCCGCCACGAGGAGTTGTTGTATACTAAAGAGGAACTGATGGCTATCTGGCAACTGCGACGACTGCTGGCAAACCAAGAGGACCTCGTGGAAGCGGCGGAGCAACTCATTCGGCTGCTCCAACGCACGAAGTCGAACCGCGACTTCCTGATGGAAGTGGTCGCACGCACGCGCACGAGCTAAGGAGGCGACTATGGAACGCAGACGACGCTACGACGAAGAACCCGACGACGAGTTCGAGAACCTCTTCGAAGAACTCTTCGAGGAAGATGCCTTCGAGGAGGAGGCAGACGCCGACGACATCGAGGCGCAGTTGCAGAGACTGTTTGGGGGCGAGGTCGCCAACGAACTGGATGAGCGACCGCCGCGTTTTGACAAGGGGCGCGAACTCGAAGTGCGCGTGATGGGCGTCTACGAGCGTATCGAGTACGGTCAGCCGCGCGCCCTGCTCGTACAACTGCGCGATAACTACGGGCGCGTCGTGCCGATTGTCATCGGACCTTTCGAAGCGCACGCGATTGTCGCCGCGCTCAACGACGATGCGCCCGCGCGCCCAATGACGCACGACCTCATCCGCAATATCCTCACACGACTCGGCGTCAGCATCGACCGAATCCTCATCGACGACCTGTGGCAAGGCACTTTCTACGCCAAAATCTACCTGTTGCACGGCGACGAGGAGATCGAAATCGACTCGCGCCCCAGCGACGCGATTGCACTTGCGTTGCGTTTCCGTGCGCCCATCTATATGGCGGAGAGCGTGCTGGAAGCGGAGGGGCAGCCAGAGGACTATAGTTAACATAATCCCACTTATCGGACTCTATGCGCGCCCTGTGGAACCGAATCGTTTTCCATCTCGCCTACGCCTTCTTCAAAGGCTTCTTCGCGATAACTTTTCGGTTCCCGCTGTTTGTCTGGCTGCGAATTGAAGGGCGCAATCGCATCCCGCAGCGCGGCGGGCTGATTGTCGTCTCGAACCACCTCTCGCTCGCCGACCCGCCAATCCTATGGTACGCCGCGCCGCGCCACCTGTGCTTCATGGGACGCGCCGACATCCTCAGCGTCCCCGTCGTCGGCGCGATTGCCCGTCTGGCGAAGATGGTTCCTGTCAAACAGCGCACAGCAGACCGCAACGCCATCAAGTTAGCCATCGAGACCGTGCAACGCGGCGAGGCGTTAGCCGTCTTCCCCGAAGGCGAACTCTCCGAGACGCGCGACCTGCAACCGTTCCTGCCCGGCGTGCTGCTCATCCTGCGTCAGACGCGCGCTCCCGTGCTGCCAGTGGGACTAATAGGTACAGACAAAATCCTGCCGTATGGCAAATTGGTTCCCAAGCCTGCTTTTGGCGTCGTGCGTGTGCGCTTTGGCGAGCCAATCCCCGCCGAACAGATTCTCAGCCTCCCCTGCTCCGAAGCGCAGCTGGCGTTTCTTGAAGAGCAAGTAGCGCGCCTGTCGGGACAGAGGCGATGCGCCAAGGGTTGAAAAGAGGTAAATTACCCCTATGAGCGTCGCGAACCCGTTTCCGGGCATGAACCCCTATCTGGAAGACCCTGCGCTGTGGGGCGATGTGCATCACACCCTGATCAGCGTTCTGCGCCGCCAGCTCAATCGCGTTTTGCCCGAGGGCTATGCAGCGCTCATCCAGGAGCGCGTCTATGTGGAGCGGGACGGCGTTCGCCAAGGCTACCTACCCGATGTGGCAGTGAGTACCCGTCGGGGGCAACCCCATCCCTCCTCTGGCGGCGCTGCCATCGCCGACGCGCCTGTGCATATCGAAATCCTTGCAGAGCCGTTACGGGAGCCATTCATCGAAATCTATTCCGTACGCCACAAGGGGCGTCAACTTGTGAGCGTCATCGAAATACTTAGCCCCACGAACAAGACGCCCAACTCTACAGGGCGTCGTCTCTACCTGCGCAAACAGCGCGACCTGTTGCGCAGCCAGACTCACCTAATAGAGGTTGACCTACTGCATGCAGGGACGCACACGGCGTTCCCGCCCGCGGAGATGTTGCGTCGGGTGCGTCCCTCGTGGGACTATCTGGTCTGTCTACACCGTGCAGGCTGGGGCGGCGCGGAAGCCGATGTGTGGTTCATCGACCTGCCGCAACCTCTGCCGCGAATCGCCATTCCCCTGCTCCCTTCCGATCCCGATGTCGAGGTACACTTACAAGCAGCGCTGGACGAGACCTACCTGGAGGGTCAGTATCATCAAGTTATAGATTACACGGCTGAGTGCCCTGCTCCCCTGCCCTCTGCCGCGCGCGAGTGGGTCTCCGATTGCCTGCGCAAGCGCGGGCGGCGATAGTTTGGCGCACCCTCGTGATTCGGAGCTGATGATACGGTTTGAAATCCTGCAGCGGTCTCGTATTTCGCACGCGCGTCTGGGGCGGTTGCACACGCCACACGGCGTGGTGGAGACGCCCGCGTTTATGCCCGTCGGCACGCAGGCGAGCGTGAAGACCCTCAGCCAAGATGAACTGGAGCAACTGGGCTACAGGCTCATCTTGGGCAACACCTACCACCTCTATCTGCGCCCTGGCGACGAGTGCATCGCGCGGCTGGGCGGCTTGCATCGCTTTATGAGCTGGTCGGGCGCGCTTTTGACCGACAGCGGCGGCTTCCAAGTGTTCAGCCTCGCGGGACTACGCCAAATAGACGACGACGGCGCAACCTTCCGCTCCCATATCGACGGCTCGGAACATCGCCTCACGCCCGAACGCTCCATCGAGATTCAGCGGAACTTGGGCAGCGACATCATCATGGCGTTCGACGAGTGCCCCCCCTACCCTGCCCCCTATGACGAGGTCGCACGGGCGACCGAGCGCACTTTCCAGTGGGCGACGCGCTGCAAGCAAGCGTGGCTCGCCCAGCCCAACAAGCAGTCGCTGTTCGGCATTGTGCAGGGGGGCGTGTATGAGAACCTGCGCCTGATAAGTTTGGAGCAAATTACCGCGCTGGAGTTGCCCGGCTACGCGATTGGCGGCGTATCGGTGGGCGAACCTGTGGAGGCGATGCGCCAAGTGGTATCGTTTGTGGCGCCGCGCCTGCCTGCCGACAAGCCACGCTATCTGATGGGGGTCGGCACGCCCGAAGACATCCTGCACGCTGTGCAGCACGGCGTGGATATGTTCGACTGCGTGCTGCCCACACGCATAGCGCGACACGGCGCGGTCTTCACCACGCGCGGCAGGCTCAACCTGCGCAACGCCCAGTATCGGGAACGCCAAGAGCCGATAGACCCCGACTGCGACTGCTGGGTGTGCCAACGCTACACGCTCGCCTACATCCATCACCTGTTCCGCGCAGGCGAGATGCTGGGACTGCGCCTGGCGACCTATCACAACCTCGCTCACTACGCCCGCTGGATGGCGCGTATCCGTGAGGATATACGCAACGGCATAATCTAACGAGGTATACTATGCGCAGCAAGGAGGACGATTCGACATTGCAAGTCAGGATGGCGGATTTAGGTAGCCAGTATCGCCGCATACGCGCGGAGTTGGAACCCACTCTGCTGGAGGTGTTGGCGAGCGGACGATACATTCTGGGCGAGCATGTGCAAGCCTTAGAGACCGAAGTGGCGCAGGCGTGCAACGCGCGTTATGCAATCGGCGTGAGTTCGGGCACGGACGCCCTCAAACTCGCCTTGCGCGCCGTCGGCGTGCAACCCGGCGATGAGGTGATTACCACGCCCTTCACCTTCGTCTCCACGACGGAGGTGATTGTGCAGCTCGGCGCGACGCCCGTGTTCGTGGATATCGACCCCGAAACCTACAACATCGACCCTCAGTGCGTGGAGTCGGCAATCACCCCTCGCACGCGCGCGATTTTGCCCGTGAGCCTGTATGGGCAGTCCGCCGAGATGCGCGCCCTGCGCACGATTGCCGATCGGCACGGGCTGTGGCTGATTGAGGACGCGGCGCAGGCAATCGGCGCACGCCACTACGAGGAGCCTATCGGCGCGTTCGCCCACGCCGCCACGCTGAGCTTCTTCCCCACCAAGAACATCGGCGCAGCCGGCGACGCAGGCATGGTCATCACCAACGATGAGCAGATTGCCTACAAAGTGCGTAGCCTGCGCGTGCATGGCATGAACGGCGGCTACTACTACGAAGACATCGGCTACACCGCGCGATTGGACGAGCTGCAAGCTGTGATCCTGCGGGCGAAGATGCGTCATCTGAGCGAGTGGACGGAGCGACGGCGGTATCACGCAACGCTCTACCGTACCCTGCTCGCCGACGCGCCCCTGCAACTGCCCGTCGTGCGCCCCTACAACTATCATGTGTATCACCAGTTCACCGTGCGCACGCCGCAGCGCGACGCTCTGCGCGATTATCTGCGTCAGCGCGGCGTGGAGAGCGCAGTCTACTATCCCCTGCCCCTCCACCTGCAGCCTGCCTATCAGTTTCTGGGCTACTGCGCGGGCGACCTACCCCACGCCGAGCGCGCCGCGCAGGAGGTGCTCTCGCTGCCCGTGCATTCCGAACTCACCGAAGACCAAATCGCGCTGGTCGCGCACAGCGTGCTGGAGTTCGTTCAACAGGAGGTGGCTGTCGTATGAAGGCGATGATTCTCGCGGCGGGGGTCGGCTCGCGCTTAGACCCCCTCACCCGCGCCCTACCGAAACCGATGGTGCCCATCATCAACCGCCCCGTGATGGAACATCTTGTCAACCTGCTCAGGCAACACGGCTTCACCGAGATTATGGTGAACCTCCACTACTTGGGCGAGCAGATTAAGGCGTACTTCGGCGACGGCTCGCGCTGGGGGGTGCGCATCCACTACTCGGAAGAAGAGCAACTCTGGGGCGACGCCGGCAGCGTGAAGCGGTGCGAGGAGTTCTTCGACGACACCTTCATCGTGATTGGCGGCGACGACCTGACCGATTTGGACCTGACGCGCCTGATCAAGTTCCACAAAGAGAAGAAAGCCCTCTGCACGATTGCGCTCTCGCTGGTAGAGGATCCGTCGGAGTACGGCATCGCGCTTTTGAACGAGCGCGGACGCATCACGCGCTTTCTGGAGAAGCCGAAAGGCGAGATGATTTTCTCCAACGCGGCGAACATCGGCATCTATGTGCTGGAGCCAGACGCGCTGGAGCTGATTCCGCGCGGCGCGCCCTACGGCTTCGGCAAGAACCTGCTGCCCCTGCTGATTGAGCGCAAACTGCCTCTGTATGGCTTTCTGACCTCCAGCTACTGGAAGGATGTAGGCAACCTGAAGACCTACCAGCAAGCGCACTGGGACGCGCTCGCGGGGCGCGTGCAGCTGCAGATGCCCTACCCCGAACAGCGCAAGTTCGTCTGGATTGGCGAGGATGTGCAGATAGCCGACGACGCCGAGATTGCCTATCCCGTGCTGATTGGCTCGGGCGCGCGCATCGAATCGGGCGCGAAGGTGCTCGAAAACAGCGTGCTTGGCGAAGGGTGCGTGGTGGAAGAGGGCGCGGTGGTTCAGGAGAGCATCTTGTGGGACGGCGCGGTCGTGATGCGCGACACGATGTTGGTGCGCTGCGTGGTCGGGCGCGAGTGCAAAGTGAAATCGAATGTCGCCATCTTCGACGGCGTGATTGTGGACGCTAAGACCCGCTCGCGCAAGTAATGGTCGGGGCGCTCGGACTCGAACCGAGGACCTCCTGCACCCAAAGCAGGCGCGCTGACCATACTGCGCCACGCCCCGTATCTGGTGCGCAGTGGAGGATTCGAACCTCCGACCCCTTCCACGTCAAGGAAGTGCTCTACCTCTGAGCTAACTGCGCACACCCTATATGATACCTCGAACGCCAAGCGCAATTCAAGAGGCGTCCTTGCAGAAGTTGCGCAGGATTTGCAATCCCACTGCGCTGCTCTTCTCTGGATGGAACTGCACGGCGTGGAGATGGGCATACGCCACCGCGCACGCGAAACGCACGCCGTACTCGCAGTGCGCCGTGACGAGCGCAGGGTCGGCAGGCTCGGCATAGTAGGAATGCACGAAGTAGACATACGCGCCGTCGGGAACGCCCTGCCAGAGCGGGTACAGAGGTTGGCTAAGGCGCAGACGGCTCCAGCCGATATGCGGCACACGCATCATAAACTGTGGCGTCTCCGAAAAGCCCACCACCTGCCCCTTCAGCACGCCCAGCCCTGCCACGCCCGGCGATTCGGAGCTGCGCTCAAACAGCAGTTGTAGCCCCAAGCAGATGCCCAAGAACGGCTTGCCCTGCTCGATTGCGCGTCGGATTGCGTGGGTTAGCCCTGCCTCGTGCAGGCGCTGCATCGCCGCGCCGAACGCGCCCACCCCCGGCAACACGACCGCGTCCGCAACCGCAAGGTCGGCAGGTTCGCTCGTGATGTGCGCCTCTGCCCCCAGATACTGCAACGCTTTCTGCACACTGCGCAAGTTGCCCATCCCATAGTTGACGAGAGCTATCATAGAACCTCCACTCGCCAATTCACCACTTCCAGACGGACGATACCGCGCACAGTTCGGGGTTGCATCGCATTAGGTATTACCTCACAAGCCGCTCGGAGGCTCGGTTCCCTCGATGTAGCCTTTGGTGGATGGCGCGCCCGACTGACGAGGGTTGAAGCGGGTCGCCATCTCCAACGCTTTGGCGAACGCTTTGAAGATTGCCTCGATGGCGTGGTGGTCGTTGCTGCTGTGGTGCAGTTGGATATGGAGCGTGGCGTGCGCGTGGCTGGCAAACGCGCGGAAGAACTCGGCGACGAGCTCGGTGGGCAGTTGCCCGACGCGCTCGCGCTGGAACGCCGCGTGGAACACCAGCAGCGGTCGCCCGCTGAGGTCGATTGCGACGCTCGCCAGCGATTCGTCCATCGGTACGGTCGCCCAGCCGTAGCGCTGAACGCCCCGCATATCGCCCAACGCCTGCTGCACCGCCTTGCCCAAGCAGATGCCCACATCCTCCACCGTGTGGTGTTCATCCACTTCCAAGTCGCCTGTCGCGCTGATAACGAGGTCAATCAAGCCGTGTCGCGCGAGCTGGGCAAGCATATGGTCCAAGAAGCCGACGCCCGTGCTAATCTGGGCGTTGCCCGTGCCGTCTAAGTCCACCGAGACATACACGCGCGTCTCGCTGGTTTCGCGTTCGTACATGCCGAACCGTGAGCCGGGATTGGGGGTTCGCATCGTCTACTCCTGTTGCAAGCGTAGTTGGACGGCGGCGGCGTGCGCTTCCAAGCCTTCGGCGTCCGCGAGCGCAAGAATGTCGGGCGCGAGGTGGCGCAGCGTGTCGGGGCTGAGCGCAATCACGCTGCTGCGCTTGAGGAAGGTCTCCACCGACACAGGCGATTCGAACCGCGCGGCGCGCCCTGTGGGGAGCGTATGGCTGGGACCTGCCACATAATCGCCCGCCGCCTGAGGCGTGTCGTGCCCCAAGAAGATGCAGCCCGCGTTGCGCACATAACCGAGCCAGTGCATCGGCTGCTGCACCATCAGCGTCAGGTGTTCGGGCGCAGCGGCGTTGGCGAGCTCGAACGCTTCAGGCAGGCTGCGCGTCAACACCCCGACGCTGTTGCCGAGCGACTGCTCCAAAATCGCGCGGCGCGCACGCTGGGGCAACAGGTTGCTGAGCGCGGCGCAGGTCTCGTGCATAATACGCTCGCTCGGCGTGAATAGGTAGCCCACCGACTCCGCGCCATGCTCTAACTGCGTCATCAGGTCGGCGGCGATGTAAGCAGGGTTCGCGCTCTCGTCGGCAATCACAGCGACCTCGCTGGGACCTGCCCACAAGTCGACGCCCACCGTCCCCCACAGCATCCGTTTCGCCAACGCGACATAGAGGTTGCCCGGTCCGACAATCTTCTCAACGGCGGGGACGGTCTCCGTGCCGAACGCCATCGCCGCGACGGCTTGTGCGCCGCCCAGCTTGAACACGCGGCTCACGCCCGATTCGCGCGCGGCGACCAGCACGCTTGGGGGGATTGTGCCGTCGCGCTGGGGCGGCGTGCAGAGGATGACCTCGTCCACGCCTGCCACTTTAGCGGGGATGGCGTTCATGATGACCGTGCTGGGGTACTGGGCGCGTCCGCCGGGGGCGTAGACGCCTACTCGCGTCAGCGGGCGCACGAGTTGCCCCAGCCAGCCGCCGTGCGCTTCCAGCAAATGCCACGAGTGGGGGCGTTGGGGCTTGTGGAACCGTCGCACACGCGCCGCCGCCTGCTGAATCGCCGTGATGAGCGCGGCGTCCACTTGCCGATACGCCGCCTCGAACTCGGCGTCGGCGACCTCCAAAGCCTCCAAAGTGGGGCAGTCCCACTGGCGCGTGTAGTCCAGCAGGGCGCGGTCGCCTTCCATCCGCACGCGCTCCAAAATCGTGCGCACTTGGGCTTCCATCTCAGGGGTCGGCTGCGGCGCGCCCTGACGCAACTGCGCCAGCACGCGCTCTATCGGCTCCGCCTGCAAGTTCAACACTCGTAGCATATGCAGGGAGAGTATACCTACTACTGCGGGTTCACTTCGGGCGCGTTCACCGCCTTGAGCATGAAGTTCACCAGCACTTGGTAGAACTCATCGGGGCGTTCGTAGCGGGCTTGCACATGCTCGCAGCCATCCGCCCACCAGAGCTGTTTAGGCTCACGCGCGGCTTGGTAGAGCCGTTCGGCGTGGCGCGGCGGGATGAGTTGGTCTTTTGTGCCGTGCATCAGCAGCACGGGGCGCGGCGCGATATGCCCGATGATATCTTCAGGCGCGACCTTGACGGGCGAGCGGCGCGTGTAGAGCCTGCCAATCCACAGCGTGGGGTGCAGCAGAAACGACGCTCTGCCCACCGTGCTGCGCCACCAACCCTTAACAGCCTCGCTAAGCCGTGCATAGGCGGAGTCGGCGACGACAGCGCGGATGCGTTCGTCCTCTGCCGCCGCCAGCAGGCTCGCTGCGCCCCCCATCGACGCGCCGTACACCACCACAGGCAGCTCAGGCGCGGTGCGACATACGAAATCTACCGCCGACAGCACATCCAGCCGCTCCTTATCGCCAATCGTGCATAAATCGCCCTCGCTTTTGCCCATCGCGCGGAAATCGAACACAAGGCAGTGGAACCCTGCATGCCACAGCTCCTTGGCGACGGGGAGTGGCTCGCAACGGTTCATCAGATAGCCATGGCACAAGATTGCTATGCCGACAGGCTTGGGGTTGGGTATCCACCAGCCGTACAGGCGGATGCCGTCGCGCGAGGGGAACGCCACATTCTGATAGGGCAGTCCCACATCGCGCGGAGTCATAAAAAACGGCGTGCGCGGCGGACGCA
>CALGZO010000096.1 GCA_937934465.1 uncultured Fimbriimonadales bacterium
GCCCCGTCTATTCTCTCGGCGGATTTCGGCGCGATGCGCGAAGCCGTACTCGCGTTGCAAGACGGCGGCGCAGACTGGATCCACTTCGATGTGATGGACGGGCACTTCGTGCCGAACCTCACTTTCGGCGCGCCGATGGTCGCTGCCCTGCGCCCGTATTGCTCGCTCCCCTTCGATGTCCACTTGATGATCGAGCATCCCGAACGCCTCGTTCCCGACTTCGCATCGGCAGGAGCAAACCGTATCACGGTGCATGCGGAGGCGTGCGTGCATCTGCACCGCGTAGTGCAGCAGATACGCGAGCTGGGCTGCGGCGTCGGCGTCGCGCTGAACCCCCACACGCCGCTGGAAGCCGTGCGCTACATCCTGCCCGATATCGACCTGTTGCTGGTGATGACGGTGAATCCCGGCTTTGGCGGGCAGGCGTTTATCGAGTCGGTGAAGCCAAAGATTGCTGAGGCGCGCCTGATGATTGAGCAATACGCGCCACATGTGCTGTTGCAGGTGGACGGCGGCGTGTCGCCTGAGAATGCCCGCGAGGTGGTTGCGCTGGGAGCGCGCGTGCTGGTGGCAGGCTCCAGCGTGTTCCGCGCGCCCACGCCCCAAGAGGGCATCCGCGCCCTGAAATTCGCCCTCATGAGTCAGAAGGCATGAAACTCAAACTCTCGTACCGTGCGTGGATGGCGGTGTTGCTGGCGTTGCTGATGGGGCTAATCCCCCTGCGACTGGTGATTCTGCGCGCCCTGCCGCGCGAGACCGCCGCCGACAAACGCGCGTGGCTCCTGTGGGCGAGCCTGCTGCTGATTGTCGCCGTCGTGCTGCTCTTCGCGCTCATCTGGCTCGCGCTCAAAGACATCCAGCAGATTCAAGAGCAGTACCGCAAGGCGCACCGCGAAGCGTTCGAGGAGCTGACCGAGCAGATTCGCGCCGACTACCGCCGCAAGCAAGCGCAGCAGCGAGGTGGACAGAATGGCGCTGAGTGAGCAAGATTTGCGTTGGATGCGCCGCGCCGTGCAGCTGTCCAAGCGCGGCTTCCCCGTGCCGAACCCCCATGTGGGCGCGGTGATTGTGAAAGGCGACACGCTCCTCGGCGAAGGGTTCCACCCCTACGCAGGCGCGCCCCACGCCGAAATCTTCGCGCTCCAACAGGCGGGCGAGCAGGCGCGCGACGCCACCCTCTATGTCACGCTGGAACCCTGCTGCCACTACGGACGCACCCCACCCTGCACCCAAGCCGCCCTCCAACACGGCGTACGGCGCGTGGTGGTCGGCATGCTGGACCCGAACCCGCAAGTGGCGGGCAAGGGCGTCGCCGAGCTGCGCGCAGGCGGCGTGCAAGTGGAACTGCTTAGCCCCGACATCCCCGCCGAAGCGAAACTCATCGAGCAGCTGGAGGCGGTTAATCGCATCTATCTCCACTGGCGACGGCATAGGCGTCCGTTCATCACACTCAAAGCGGCGATGAGCTTAGACGGCAAGATTGCCACACACACGGGCGACTCGAAGTGGATTACGGGCGAGCGGGCGCGCCGTTATGCGCATCGCCTCCGCGCCGAACACGCCGCCGTGCTGGTGGGCATCGAGACCGTGCTGAAAGACCGCCCCCACCTCACCGCGCGACTGCCCAGCGTGAAGAACCAGCCCCTACGAGTGGTGCTGGACTCCAACTTGCGGCTCTCCTATCACATGCGGGGGGTTCAGCCTGTGTTGAATACCAGAGAGGCGGACACGCTGATTTTCTATGTGGATAACTACACGGACCGAAAGATGCCCAAGAAAGCGGATTTGCTCAGCTCGCTGGGCGTGCAGTCGGTTCCGATTTATGTGGATCCCAGCGAGCCGCCGCGCGTGCCTGTGGAGGAGGTGGTGGAGAATCTCGCGTATCGCGGCGTCTCCAGCATCTTGGTAGAGGGCGGCGGACAGGTCGCGGCGTCGTTTCTGGAGGCGAAGCTGGTGAATCGCATCGCCTACTTTTACGCGCCGAAGCTGATTGGCGGCGCGGAGGCGCGCACGGCGTTGGAGGGGCTGGGCGTGGCGCAGGTCGCCGACGCGCCCCACATCAAAAATGTATCGATTCGCAAGCTCGGCGAGGACTGGGTGGTGGAAGGCGATGTGTCGTATTGACGCCGTCGCCCGAACCCCCTAATCGCGCTCGCTGCGCCCTGAGACGGCGTTCGGCGCGTCGATGACCGCCTGCGGCGGCGCGTACACGAACACATGCTCGCTCACGCGCTCCACACTGCCCTCAATCGCGTAAATCACGCCGTTGAGGAAGTCGATGATGCGCTCGCGCGCGCCCTGTGGGGTTGAAGCGAGGTTGATAATCTGCTGGACGCCCTCTTTCAGCCCGTCGGCGGCGACACGCGCGTCTTCCAAGCTATGCAGTTCCTTGCGGATGCAGATGTGGTAGGGGTGGAAGCGTCGGTAGCGTGCGTCGGTCGCGTTCGCGGGCAGGGCGTCGCCGTCTTCCGCGTGGCGGTCTAACCCGACCAGCGAGCGCAGGCGCGCCCACATATTCGGGCGGTCCTCGTAGTACTCCTCCATCTCCTCGTAGTATCGGCTCATCAGTACCTCCATGTAATCTTGTGGCTTGGACAGTCTTGTCCAAGCGTACTGTGTCGGCGGGACGCCGACGCTACAGTGGCTTGGACATTCCTGTCCAAGCGTGGCTCGTCGGCGAGGACGCCGACGCTACGCTTTGCGACGCCAAGAAAGGCGTCGCACCTGTGCAGGTCGTCGGCGAGGACGCCGACGCTACAGTGGCTTGGACAGTCTTGTCCAAGCGTATTGTGTCGGCGAGGACGCCGACGCTACGGTTTGATGTTCGTCGGCGGGACGCCGACGCTACGGTTTGATGTTCGTCGGCGGGACGCCGACGCTACGCGCGTGGCTTGTTCAGGCGCGTTCGCCAAACAGCGCAGTGCCCAGGCGCAGCATGGTGCTGCCCTCTTCGATGGCGATTTCCAGGTCGTGGCTCATGCCCATCGAGAGCCACTGGCGGTTCGGCGCGGGCAGCGTCTCGTACAGGGCGCGCAACTGCTGGAATGCTCGGCGTATCACACGCTCATCGTCGGTGTAGGGCGCAACGCCCATCAGCCCCTGCAGTTCCACCCCCTGCGCTTGGCACGCCTGCTCAATCAGCGCGGGGGCGTCTTCGGGCGTCACGCCTGCGCGCCCCTCGATATCCGCTAAGCGCACCTCAATCAGCACAGGTTGCGCCACGCCGCGTTGCAACGCCACCCGTTGAACCTCCTGCAATAAGGATACCCTATCTACCGATTGTATTAATGCAAATCGCCCCACCACATATTTGACCTTATTGGTTTGGAGATGTCCGATAAAGTGCCACCGTATATCGTGGGGCAATTGGTTGAGTTTCTCACGGGCTTGTTGCCAATAGTTCTCGCCGAAGTCGCGCAGTCCGAGCGCGTAGGCTTCCTGAATTCGTTCGGGCGGCGCGCCCTTGCTGACTGCCACGATGCGGATTTCGGCGGGGTTGCGTCCCGATTGGGCGCAGGCGTTCGCGATACGCGCCTGCAGCGCGCGCCACCGTTCAGATAGAGACGCCATTGACCTCAGGCTCGCTCGGCTGCTGCTCGGCGGCGTGTTGCGCGGCTTCGGCGAACGCCTCGTCCAACGCGCCGCTCTTGTGCTTCTTCGCGAGTTGCTCCAGACGCCCCGTCTCCATAAACCACACGCGCTCGGCGATGTTGGTCGCGTGGTCGGCGATGCGCTCCAAGTAGTGCGCCACCAGCAGCAGCCACGACGCCGCTGTGACCTGTTCGGGGTGCGCGCGCATTATCTCCTGCAGCTGCGTGCGGATGCGCCGATAGATTTCGTCCACCTCGTCATCCTGCTGGCACACATGAATTACTTTCTGCAGGTCGCGCTTCACATACGCCTCGATGCTGTCCAGCACCATGCGCCGCGCGGCGTTGGCAAGGCGCGGGACATCCACCAACTGCTCCACGGGCGGCTCATCGCGCAGTTTCCGCGCCGCCTTCGCGATATCGACGGCGTAGTCGCCAATCCGCTCGATATCGGTAATCATCTTCATAATCGTGCCAATCGTGCGCAGGTCGCTGCCCATCGGCTGCTGCAGCGCAATCAGGCGCAAGCAGTTCGATTCAATCTCCACATCGATCTGATCCACCTCGTCGTCGCGGCGCAGCACCTGCTCGGCGCGTTTCAAATCGCCGCGCCAGAGCGACTCCACCGCATCCGCGACCATCCCCTCCACGATGCTTGCCATCGCAAGCACCTTCGTCTCCAACTCCTGGAGTTCCGCGTCAAAAAGTTGCCTCGTCATCATGGAGGGCAATTATACCTAAACTACTAAGCTTTTGAAAATCGCGCGAGAGAACGCCCACGATTCTCCGAACCCTCTCGTGGCAGGGGCAAATCTTGTGGGGGACGCGGTTGCCCCTACAACCGATTGGATTGAGAGCGTTTGAGCGTGTTATCAGCGTTAAAAAGCAGAAAAATCTTGGAAAAAGCTCTTATTAGGGTTTCTTGGCTGCTCATGGCTACGAACGGCTACTCAGATGTGCATAACACTTGCAGGAGTTCGAGGGGGATATGCTAATATATATGCCGACCCCGCAGGCGAGAGCAGGGATGCATACAGCAATGCGCAGGGAGGACTTAGCACCTGAGCAGTTGCGATTTGGGGAGGATGCAGCGGCGGCGCAGTTGCGTCGTGCGTGGCGGAATGTCATTCAGGCGTTGTTGCCCCGAATCGCGTCGTCGAGTCGTCGGTACTTGGAGGCGATTGAGCCGCTGGGCATCGAGGACGATTGCGTGCTGCTACGCCTTGATAACCCCTTCGGACGCGACTGGATGCAGAGGCGCCACCTGCGCGAGATTCAGGAGCTGCTCAGTCAGCAGTTGGGCTTCGCAGTGGCGGCGCGCTTGGTGGGCGCGGAGGATGCGCCTGTTGCTGCGCCCGAACCGCCCCCCGTAGCGACGCTGCCCGCCGCTGCGCCGCAGACCCCGACGACGCCTGCCCCGCGCTTCCACCCGAACCTGACCTTCGAGACCTTCGTGGTGGGCAAGAGCAATCGGATGGCGCACGCCGCCGCTGTCGCCGTCGCCAACGGCGCGACCCAACGCTACAACCCACTCTTTATCTACAGCCCGCCCGGACTGGGCAAAACGCACCTGCTACACGCGATTGGACATGTCGCGCTGCGTCGCCAGCCGAACCTGCGCGTGATGTACCTCAGCGGCGAGGAGTTCGTGAACAGCTATGTGCAAGCGATGCGCCAACAGAAAGCCGACGAGTTCCGCGAGCGACACCGCAGCGTGCAACTGTGGCTGATGGACGATGTGCAGTTCATCGCTGGCAAAGAGCGCACGCAGGAGGAGTTCTTCCACATCTTCAACAGTCTGCACGGCTCAGGCAAGCAGCTGGTGATGACCAGCGACAAGCCCCCGCGCGAGCTGGTGGGCATCGAGGAACGCCTGCGCACGCGCTTCGAGATGGGGCTATGCGCCGAGATTGACCCGCCCGACTTGGAGATGCGCATCGCCATCCTGCTCAGCAAGGCGGAGCGCGACGGCGTTATCCTACCCCTCGATATCGCCGAGTTTATCGCCGACAAGGTGCAATCGAATGTGCGCGTGCTGGAGGGCGCGCTGACTCGCCTGGTCGCGCTGAGCTCGATTTCGGGCGAGCCGCTGAGCCTGAGCCTTGCCTCCGACGCGCTGCGCGCGTACTTGGTGGACGCGCCGCCCGTCAAAGCACCCTCCTTAGAACGCATCGTCCAAATCGTGTGCGAGGAGATGGGCGTCCCGCCAAGCGAACTCAAAGGCGAGAGCCGCCGCAGTGAGATTGCTCAAGCTCGTCAAATCGCGGTGTTCATCGCACGCGAGGCGACGGGCGAGCCGTGGGCAAAAATCGCCGCCGCCATCGGACGCACCGACCACACGACGGTGCTGCACGCCTACAAACAAGCCCAGCAACGCATCCGCAACGATCCCAAGCTGCGCGAGCGCGTGCAATCCCTGCGCCAACGCATCGCGCGATAGCAGGACAATCGAACCCTGTATCGAAATCACTCACTGTTGAGCGAAGGAAGGTGAATGTTCCCCTCAGAAGCCCCTGCCCCGACACAGGGGCTTCCCTACGGTACAATAAGCAGATGAGGCAGGCGCAGACAGGCGGTTTGGTTCCCCGAATAGAGATTCAAGTGCGCCCTGGCGCGGAGTCGGGCGTATTGACTCAATCGGTGCGGTCGCGCGTGGAGGGCAACGCGCGGCTGATTGGCAACGGCGGCAGCGCGACCTACAGCGTGCGCGTGCTGGGCGGTATGGACATCGCGATACGCCTCACAGCCTCTGGCGAGGGTCAGGTGCGTATCCGCACGCAGGCAGGCGGGCTACTTGCGCGTCCCATCCGCGGCGGCGTCAACACCCTCAACTTGACCACGCGCGCGCCGCTCAATCCGCCCGTGCAGACCGTGCAGGTGATTGTGGAGGCGGCGCGACAGCGACAGGCGCGACTCTACGCGCTGGAGATTCTCGCGACCGATCGAGACGAAGACCGCGACGGCGTCGGGGACGGCGTGGAACGCTTACTGGGCGCGCCTGCGAACGCCCTGCGTCCGACCGTTCCCGCCACGCCCCGCAGCTGCTACCAGACGGGCGCGGACTATAGCCCCCGACTGGACTTGGCGACCGACGCCGTGATGGTTCACAGTTTAGACCCTGCGCGTTTGGCGCAGTGGAGAGCGCGCGGCTATCCCGTCTTCGCGATGGGCGCGTTCCGCGATTACCTGCCCTATGTGGAGGCGCACCCACACGCCGTGCAACGCCGCCAAGACGGCGAGCCGCTGAGCATCGAGGGCAGCTTCTACCTGACGCCCACGCCCGAACGCACCGAGACGCTCATTCGGCAGTACCTGCAGGCGTTGGAGGCGGGCGCGGACGCCGTGTGCCCTGAAGAGCCTGAATACTGGGCAGACGCTGGCTACGAGGAGGCGTTCCGTGCGCTCTATGAAGCGCGGCTCGGACGCCCTTGGCAGCCCCCCCACGAATCGCACGACGCCCGCTGGCGCGCCGACCGCCTGAAAGCGCAACTGATGAGCGAAGCCGTCCACGCCATCCTCAACGCCGCGCGCGCCTACAAACCCAGCGCGAAGCGCATGGTCGCCCTGCATAGCCCGCTCAACTACGCCCTGTGGCGCATCTGCCTGATGCACCACGCGCTGATTTACGAGAACAACGCGCCCGTAGATGAAATCATCGGGCAGGTCTGGTCCGACACGGTGCGCACGCCGATACCCTACGACGGCGAGTACCAAGCCGAGCCGTTCGCGACCGCGTATCTGGAGTACGCCTCGCTGGCAGGGCTGACGCAAGGGTCGGGCAAGCGGCTCTGGTTCCTGTGCGACCCGCTGAGCGACACGCCGAACCGTCCGATAGCCGAGCATCAGCAGTTCTACTTCAACACGCTGGTCGCTGCGCTGATGTTCCCTGAGGCGACGGGCTACGAGGTATTGCCTTGGCCCGAGCGGATTTTCGGCGTCGCGCCCGCCGAGTATGCGACGGTGGTTCTCAGCGCGGCGCGCGCGTGCGAGGCGATAGCGCAGCAGCCGTCGGTGACGCTGGACGCAGGCGTCGAGGGGATTGGCATGCTCTTCAGCGACTCGATGAGCGTGATGCGCGGCGCGCCTGAGCTTGCCCCTGTCGAGGATATGATGACGCTGGGCGCGTCGCTGGTGAACGCGGGCGTGCCTGTGAGCTTGCACTCGCTGCAGCGACTGCCCGAACAGCCCCTACCGCGCTCCCTGCGGATGCTCATTTGGACGCCTGAGAGCGTGAAACCCATGCGTGAGGCGGAACACCGTGCGCTCGCCGAGTGGGTGCAGGCAGGCGGCTGGCTGACGATTGTGGGCGGCGTGAACGGCTACGACGCCCTACCCGAGGCGCCGTGGCGACAGGCAGGCGCGCCCACGCCCATCCACTGGCTGATGCAGACGCTGGGCAAACCGATCGACCTGCAGCCCATCCCGCCCGAACCTGCGCCTGCCGACGCTTGGCGCACGCTCGGCGTTCACGGCGCGGAGCCTGCGCAAGGCGTCTTCAACCGACGCTGGGTGGATATCGACCTGCGCGAGTTCGCAGGTCAGACGGTCTACATCAAGTTCAGCGACAGCCGTCCCGACACGGGTTGGGGCGCGCTGCTGCGTCAGGCGCGTCTGGAGGCGGACGGTAAAGCCATCGCCGCGTTCTATACAGGCTCGCCCGCCGAGAGCCTCTTCCTGCACGCCCACCACAAGAGCCGTCTGAACGCCAACGGCGAGCGGTTCGCCGACTACGATGCATGGTTCGTGTATCGGTTTCCCCTGCCACAGGCGCGCTCGATAGTGTTGCGACTGGAGCTGGCGCAGGAGTGGCAGTTGCAGCTCAGCACGCAGCCGCCCTATCGGGAGCATCAGGTGCTGCCCGTGCGCTCCGATTTGCCGCGTATCAGCCTGCGCAACGATGAGATGCTCACGCGCTACGAGCAGCCCGACGCGGAGCCGTTTTACACTTATGAGGGCGCGCCTGTGGGCGTCAGCGTGCGCGTGGGGCGCGGCGGCGTCGCGCTGCTGGGCGTGTCGGGCAGGGCGTTCGGCAACACGCAAGGCGGCGCACGCGACTGGCGCGCCATCGTGCAGTATCTGTGTGGGCTGGCGAACCTCCGCTATCGCGAACGCGCCCGAATCGTGGCGCGCCGGGGCGACTGGGTCGCCGCCTACGGCACTTACCGCGCCATCGCCCTGCGTGGAACCTACTTGGACGCGCTGGACCCGCGCCTGCCTATCCTCACCGACCCCGCCCTGACGCCTCGAACCCCGCGACTGCTGCTGCAGGTCGACAACCGCCTCCGCAGCGCAGGGCTACTCCACACCAACGCGCAGACGCTCCTGCGCCACGAGACGGGTGGGCAACTCGCCTACTTGGTACGCGGTCCCGAAGGGGTGAACGGCGTAGCGCGGTTCAGCCTGCGCAATCTCAAGGGTCAAGCGAGCCTCACCGATACTCTGGGCAATCCGCTGCCGCTGAACGCCGAACGCGAGGGCGCAACCCTGCTCGTGCGCTGGAATCTGCACCCCGACGGGCAAATCCTCACAGTGCGGTAGTAGACGCTTGCACCCGATTGCGCAGCACGCCGATGCCCTCCGCCTCGAGTTCGACCACATCGCCCGGCTGGAGCCACGGGTAGGCTCCGTCGGGGTACTCCAGTAGGCAGCCGCCGCCGACCGTGCCTGAGCCAATCACATCGCCCACCTGCAGGCGCGTATCGCGTGAAGCGTGCGCAATCATCTCGGCGAAAGTCCAATACATCTCGCCTGCGCTGGCGTTAGTAATCTCCTGTCCATTCACGCGGGCGCGCAGGCGCATATCCCAACGGCTGCCGTGGTCGGGGTCGGGCGTGCGCCAGGCGTCGAGCTCGTCAGGCGTCACTACCCACGGTCCCAGCGAGGTGGCGAAGTCCTTGCCTTTGGCGGGTCCCAGCCCGATGCTCATCTCGCGGCGCTGGATGTCGCGTGCGCTCCAGTCGTTCATCAGCGTGAAGCCTGCGATAGCGGCTTCGGCGTCCGCGAGGCTCCAGTCGCCGCCTGCGCGTCCGATGATGACGGCGAGCTCCAATTCGAAATCGAGCGCGTCGGTCGCAGCGGGCTTGCGCACAGGTTGCTCGTGCCCCACGAGGCAGGCGGGATTAGAGAAGTAGAAAGCGGGGAACTCGTACCATGCGTCGGGCGGCGCGTCGTAGCCGCGTTTGCGCCGCGCGTTGCGCACATGCGCCTCGAAGGCGTAGAAGTCGCGCAGGCTCGGCGGAACCAGAATCGGTGGGCAGTAGCGCGCGGGCGTGATTGGCTCGCCCAGGCGCGTCAGGCGCGCCGCGCGCTCCGATTCGGGCAGATGGAGCCACTCCAGAAAGTCGCGGCAGCCCGCCACACGCCGCCACGAACCGTCGCGCCAGACCGTTAGACACGGCGGCGCATCGGGAGCGGATTGCACCGTGGCGAAGCGCATCGCTTACTTGCGTATCTCCAGAATACGCAGGCGCACATCGCCCTTCGGCAGATGGACCGTCACCTCGTCGCCCACCTTGTAGCCAATCAATGCACTGGCGAGCGGGGCTTGGTAAGAAACCTTGTGGTGTTCGGGGTCAGCCTCCGTGGCGCCCACAATCCGAAACTCGCGCGGCTCGCCCGTGTGGACATCTTCCACCTTCACATACGAGCCGACGCCCACATAATCGGTCGGGATGTCTTGCTCGCGGATAATCGTCGCGCTCTGCAGGATGCCCCGAATCTCTTGGATACGCGACTCCACATACGCTTGGTCGCTCTTAAGGCTCTCCAGCTCGGTGTCTTCTGCGCTGAACTCGCCATGTTCCTTATGCGCTCGGAACGCCTCGGCGATGCGCATGCGCTCTACCGTCTGCAAACGGCGCAGCTCCGACTCCAGATGCTTGAAGCCTTCCTCTGTCAGATAGATACGGTCGGGTTCAAAGTGCGTCATCGCAGTCTCCTCCTCAAAAGGCGGTATGCTTGATATGGCTAATACGCAGGTTATTCCACAAAGGTTCCCCTGTGAGACGACAATTATTCGAGGTACTGGCTACGATTCCTGCCGCTGCGTTGCAGATAGCAGGAAAGTTCTCGCGTTGTGCGAACCATAGTGTTATTCCGATGAAACTGGTGATTGCGGTGATTCACAATCGGGACAAGGGGCGCGTGGTGGACGCCTTGCTGGAGAGCCAGTTCAAGTTCACGCAGGTCGCCTCTACGGGCGGTTTTCTGCGCGAGGGCAACACCACGCTGCTGATAGGCGTCGAGGACGCGCTGCTGGAGGAGCTGCTGCGCCTGCTGGAGCGCAACTGCCGCACGCGCGAGCAGTATGTGAACCCGATGCCGCCCGACGCCGCGCCGATTGGAACCTTCCTGCCGACCCCCATCGCCGTGGAAGTGGGCGGCGCAGTGGTGTTCGTGCTGAATGTGGAGCGATTCGAACGGTTCTGAACCATGCAGGACTCCACGCCCCGAAACCGAACTCTCCTTGCCTGATGACACGGATGGGACTGCTGATGGCAGGGATGGTTCTCGCCGCGCAGGTCGGCATGGCACAGCATCCGCGCCCCGACTTCGAACGGCGCGAGTGGCAATCACTCAACGGCGTCTGGGAGTTCCAGTTTGACCCCAAAGATGTCGGCGTAGAACAGAGCTGGCACAGCCTCTCCACGCCTTACGAGCGCACTATCCGAGTCCCCTACGGCTGGGAAAGTCAGCGGAGCGGGATTGGCGACGCTACTTACAAAGGCGTCGCGTGGTATCGCCGCGAGTTCACGGTTCCTGCAGGCTGGCGCGGGCGGCGCGTGTGGCTCTGCTTCGGCGCGGTCGACCACCACGCCGCCGTGTGGGTCAACGGGCAGCGCGTCGGCGAACACGAGGGCGGCTACTCCGAGTTCCGATTCGATATCACCCCCTATGTGCGCTTCGACCGCCCGAACACGCTGTCCGTGCGCGTGGAAGACCACACTGACCGCGAGACGCCGCTCGGCAAGCAAGTACCCGACTGGTACACCAGCGTCAGCGGCATCTGGCAGACCGTGTGGCTGGAGGCGACGGGCGCAGCGTGCATCCGCTATTTCAAAATCATCCCATTCGCCGACGAAGCGGGCGTTCCGACAGGCGTGGTGGAGTTTACGGTGGAGCTCGACCGCGAGGGGGTGCGCGAGCCGTTGCAGCTGGAGCTCCGCGCACGCGACCGCGCCTTCCCCACCCAGCGGTTCGGAGTGCTGGAAGCCGACGCCGAGAAGACCTTTCGGCTGATACTGGACAAGCCGCGCCTGTGGACGCCCGACAGCCCCCACCTCTACGAGTTCGAACTGCGCCTGCTCACTGCCGACGGCAAGCAGGTCTACGACGCCGTGCAAGGCTACTTCGGCGTGCGCGCCGTGCGCTGGGGCAAGTACGGCGACTCCGAATTCAGCTATGTGCTGCTCAACGGCAAGCCCATCTACCTGCGCGGCGCGTTAGACCAGTCCTACAATCCCGACGGTCTCTACACCGCGCCCGACGACGAGTTTCTGAAGCGCGATATCGAACTCGCCAAACGCGCGGGGTTCAACATGCTGCGCATCCACATCAAAGCCGACGAGCCGCGCAAGCTCTACTGGGCAGACAGGCTCGGCATGCTCATTCAAGCGGACATCCCTTGCTTCTTCACGCCCTCCGAGCGCGCCCGACGCCTGTTCGAGCAGACCCTGCGCGACCAAATCCGCCGCGACTACAACCACCCCAGCCTCATCATCTGGACGGTGTTCAACGAGGAGTGGGGCATCGGCAGGCTCTCGGAAGAGAACCGCGCCCACCGCGTCGACTGGACGCTACAAATGTATCGGCTGGCGAAGGAACTCGACCCCACACGCCTTGTGCAGGACAATACAGGCTGGGCGCATCTGGAGACCGACCTGAACTCGTTCCACTGGTACGGACGCAATGTCGACCTGTTCCGCCATCAGTTTCAGATTGTGAACCGCCAAGAGGTGGGCGTCGGCAAGCGATGGAACTATATCGACGGGCGCGTGAGCCGCGGCGAGCCATTCATTAATAACGAGTACGGCTATCTCGCGGCGTTCGACGGCGACGGCGACTGGTCGTGGGGCGTCCTCGCGATGACCAACACGCTCCGCTGCATGGACAAACTCGTCGGCTATGTCTACACCGAGCTGACCGACATCGAGTGGGAGCATAACGGCGTCTACAACTACGACCGCACCCCGAAAGAGTTCGGCTTCGACTTCTGGGCGGGCGGGATGAGCGTGCGCGACCTGTTCGCGGAGGACTTTTTGGCGATTGACCTGCCTGCGATTAAGCGCGCTTCGCCGAGCGAGACGGTGGACGCGCCGATTCTGTTCAGCCACTACTCTGGCAGGTTCATTAGCAAGCCGTTCACGCTATTTTATCGGCTGGACATCATCGACGCGCTGGGCAATCGTCGGCGCGGGCAGGCGCAGCGCGTGGTGTTTCCCAGAACGCCTGCTTACAAGCTCACCCCACTCACGATTGCGCGCGTGCAGCTGCCCGATGAGCCGTGCTTGGCGACTTTGGTGGTGTGGGCGGAGGATTGGAACGGCGTCCGCATCCATACCAACTACACGCAGTGGCTGGTGGGGCTGGAGCAGCTGCCTGCGTTCGAGTTCAAGCGCGGGCGCGTGATTGTGCGTTTCCAGCCGACCGAGTATGTCGCCAGCGCGTTCAACCTGCAAAGCCAGCCCGATAAGCCGATTCGGGGCAAGCACTGGGCGCGCGGGCACGGCTCGGTGGAGTACGCCGTGTCCATTCCCGAAGGCGTGTCGCTGAGCGAGGTGAAACGCATTCGCCTGCGGATGGAGGTAAGCGCGAAAGCAGGTCGCGAGAAAGTAGACTGGGCGCAGCGCGTCCACCCCGACGACTACCCCCAAACTGACGGCAAGAAGTATCCCTCGCGCGTGATTGTGGAGATTGCGGGCGAGCGCGTCGCAACTTGGGAGCTGCCCGACGACCCTGCCGACGCGCGGGGCGTGCTGTCGCACTGGGCGGGCGTCGAACGCGGTAGCTACGGCTATCTCAAAGAGGCGACGCTGACGCTGAACCCCGTGCTACGCGCCCGAATCCAGCAAGAGCGGCAAATTCGCATCCGCCTAATCACGCCCCCCGACCTGCCCGGCGGAATCGCTATCTACGGCGCGTCGATGGGCTGCTACCCGATGGAGCCGACGCTGATTTTGGAGTAGGCGCACTATCGCTCCAGATAGCCCGTTATCACGCGCACGGCGCGTTCCAAGTCGGCTTCGCATACATGTTCCAGCGTGTCGGTGAGCCAGTGCCAGTTCGGGGGCAGTCCGGGTTCTTGCTCGCACCAGAGCGCAACCGCTCGGTAGTTCCTTAGCAGGAACGGCAGCGCGTCGGTGTACGCGCCGGGCGGCGTTGCGCTCGGCTGCAGACGCCATTCGGGATGCTCCGCCGCGAGGCGTTCGAACCGCTGAATCAGCTCAGGGTGTGCGCGGGCGCGCGGGAGCATCGCCTCCGCCGTCAGGTAGCGCGGCTCGCCCAAGCCGATGTGGTCTACAATCAGAAACTCGGCGTCGCGTAGCAGGTAGCCGTACTCGCGCTCGAAGGCGAACGCGCCGTTCGGTCTGCCCACCTCTTCGCAGCCTGTGAACACGCCCCAGACCTCCGTGTCGGGGAGGGGGTTCTGCGCGAGATGCTCCAGAATATGCAACACCGCAGCGGTTCCTGAGCCGTTGTCGTTGGCGCCCTGCACATAAGGCATCGCCCACTCGCGGTGGAGCAGGATGATTATGCCCTGCAGCGCGATTAGCCCGCCCAGCGTCATCGCTGCCCGCGTTAGGGGCGCAAGCCAAGCTGCGCCGAGCAGCGGCGTCAGCGCGAGCGCGACGGCGCATAGGGTGTGCAACGCCAGCGTCCCTGCTTGCAGCTGGAAGTTGCGCCCGAACGCGCGCGCCTGCTTCGGATGCCATAGGAGCGTGGCGCGTTGGGTGTCCAAGTGCGCCATCAGCACGACCGTGCGGCGCGGCGTCCGCTGCGCAGGCGCGACGGCTATCAAGTTCGCGCTCGCGCGTTGCGGACACAGGCGCGTGGCGTCCCAGCGTCCGCTGACCAAGCCCCAGAACATCGTCATCGCGCCTATGCTGAGCAACGCGCCCAACGCCCACGCGCCGCTCGCGTCCTGCCAAGCCAACACGGCAGACGCTACAAACAGCAGCGAGACCATCAGCCACGGGCACGCCAGCGACGACACGCTTCGGAACGGCTGCTCAAACGCGGTCAGTCCGTGCGCGTGCAAGCGGCGGCTGAGGTAGGCGCGCAGGCGCGACTCGGCGTCGGTCGTGGCAGGGCGCGCGCCGAAAGTGTGGATGATTTCAGTGAGATTCGCGTAGGCAGTAGGCATCGGCTTGGCTCTCGCGCCACATACGCACCAGACGGTTCGGCAGCCACGGCGCGCGCAGGAACAGCGTGCCGATGCTGAACGCCCGCGCGCCCAACGCCCACAGCTCCTGCAGGTCGTGCAAGGTGTAGACGCCGCCGCCTGCGATAATCGGCAAAGTGGTCGCTTGGGTGAGGCGTCGGATGGCTTCGCGCACGAACGGTCGGATTGGCTCGCCCGACACGCCGCCCCCGCCCAGTTGCGCCAGCGGCGAGCGTCGCTCGGGGTAGACGATTCGCCAAGGCACGGCGTTAATCGCGTGTATCGCCTCTGCGACGCCTTCCAACGCCTGCGCGATGGCTACATACGGCTGGTCGTAGCCCACCTTCACAATCAGCGGGTGTCCCGTCTCGGCTAACGCCTGCGCGACGGCGCGCACATGGGAGACGGCGTCCGCTTCACAGTGCGCCACATTCGGGCAGGAGGCGTTCAGCTCGAGGGCGGTCATCGGCAGGGGTCGCAGTTTCTGGGCGAACGCGCGCGCCTCCTCCACGCTTTCAGGATACACCGAGACCACGATTTGCAGGTTCATCCGACGCATGCGCGGGTAGCAAGTGCGCAGCCACCAGTCGACGCCGGGGTTGGTCAATCCGACGGCGTTGACCGCGCCGCCGCGAATGAGGCGCACGCAGCGCCACGGAGCGTACCAGCGCAGGTTGCCCTTGCGCGGGCGCAGCGTGAGCGTCTTCACCACGATTGCGAAATCGTGGGGGTTCAACACGCCCAGCCAGCGCAGGGGGTACTCCCACCACCAACCGCGACCGTCAAACCCCAGCGCGCCGCTGCCCGTGAGAAACTCTACCTGCGCGCCGTTGGAGAACCTAATCATCGCGTACCCCCGCGAGCGCGGCGCGGAACGGTTAGCCCTCCTCCACAGGCGAGAAGTAGATGACCGTCACCAAATCGTCCATCGACACGGGGCGGTCGTAGATACGCTCCAGCAGCGCAATCACATCTTCCACCGTGCGGAACTCCGGGTTCTCGCGCTCAATATCGCGCGGGCTGAGGTCAGCGATGGGCTTGACCTCCACGCGATCCAGTATCGCGGTGAAGAGCCGCTTGCGCTTGCCAAAGCGCGGTCCCACCGTAACCCACACAATCTGCCCTGCGCTATATTTGCGCGACTTGTCGCCAAGCCGAATCGTCGCCGTCTTGCGCTGCATGCGCAGCATATCCTCGTACAAATCCGTGTAGAAGTTAAGCGCGAACATAGAAATCATCCCTCTTGGTTATTCCATAAGTGTGATTCGTCGCCGATGTTCGGTTTCCTGCGCTTTTTAGGCTCTCACGACGCCTTCGAGCGGGCTGGAAGCGGATGCATACGGCAGTTTGGGGATGCGCCCGGCGCGGTAGGCGAGCCGTCCCGCTGCCACGCCGAGTTTGAACGCCTCTGCCATCGCGATGGGGTCTTGCGCTTTGGCGATGGCGGTGTTGACCAGCACGGCGTCGCAGCCGATTTCGAGGGCGAGCGCGGCTTCGGAGGGCGCGCCCAAGCCTGCATCGACCACCACAGGCACTTGGGATTGCTCCACGATGATGCGTATCGGCTCCAGTCCGACGGCGAAGCCCTGCCCTGTGCCAATCGGCGCGGCGAGCGGCATCACTGTCGCGCAGCCGATAGCCTCCAGCCGCTTGGCGAGCTCGGGGTCTGCAGGGATATAGGGCAGCACCACGAACCCCTCGTCCACCAGTATCTGGCACGCTTCGTAAGTGCCGATGGGGTCGGGCAGCAGGTACTTAGGGTCGGGCACGACCTCCACCTTAATCCAGTCGCTCAGCCCCATCGCGCGGGCGAGCCGCGCCACGCGCACCGCCTCCTCCGCCGTGCGACAGCCTGCAGTGTTGGGCAGTATCTGGTAGCGGCTCCAGTCGATATCGTCCAGAATCGAGCGTTTCGGCGCGTCGAGGTCGATACGGCGCAGCGCGACGGTGACGATTTCCGCGCCTGAGGCTTCAATCGCGCGGCGCATCGTCTCGGCGTCGGGGTACTTACCCGTGCCCACCATCAGTCGCGAGCGAAACGGTTTGCCTGCAATCACCAGTGGATCGTTCATCGGCGCGAATTGTACCTAATGGAGCAGGGTACACTTTGGAGGCGTGAACGGCGCAGGGTATGCGTTGCCGCAGATGGGCTGTACGATATGTGGCGTGGGGTGCGACCCGATGCAGGAACGGTGTCGGCGCTGTGGCGCAGACCCGTTCGCGGGCGTGGGCGAGCGTCTCGGTCCGCTCAGCACACGGCAGCTCTGGCTGGGGTTGGGCTGGCGCGTGCTGGTGGGGCTGCCCTTGCTGGGGTGGCTGTTCTGGAGCGGGCGCGAACGCCTGCCGAACTGGGCTGCCCTACCCAACTGGGCGCAGCTGACACTGGGCATCTTGGGCGCGATTGTCATCGTGAGCGTCCTGCGCCAGATATGGCTCATCTGGAGGGCGGCGCAGGTCGCGCTGGTGCTGACCCCTAACGAGGCGTGGCTGCTCCAGCGGCGCGGCGGACGAGTCTATCTGGAGCGGATGAACTGGTCGGATAGCGCGCCTCCCGACGCGCCGCGCGGCTGGCAGCTGCTGGAGGCTGTAGCGTCCCTGGTGCGCATCGCAACGCATGTGGGACTGCAAGCCGTCTCGATACTGATACCCGACCTGGAGGTCTACGAGATGCGCTTGGGTAGTCGGTTCGAGCGCACGCGCGTGTGGCGCTTGGCGTTGGCAGGCGCGTATCATCATCCGAGTTTCACGCTTACTGCGATAGCGCAGCACGCGCTGCCGTACTGGCTGCGCAGCGGAGTCGTGCGCATCGAGCCAGGCTACGAACCCAGCCCTGAGCGTCCGTTCCTTGCGTTAGACCTCAGCACGCGCACGCTTCGCGCCTATGCCTTCCGCGAGGTGCGCCTCGACGGCGAGAGCATGCATATTACAGTGAGCCGCGAGTCGCACAATCCCGACGGCAGCCGTGTGGAGCTCGATCACAGTTTAGAGCCTGACGCGGCGGCTGCCGAGCGTTCCAAGCGTCAGCGCATCACCGAGTTCACCCTGCCCGCCTACGCCGTGCCCTACGGCGACTATTGGCTCCGCGCGGAGTGGGGCATCATCAAACGCATCGAGAGCCGTCGCGTCGCCAGCGAGACCGCCTCCGCGCCCCTACCGACGCCTGCGCCGCAGTAGGCGCGACCTACTTCGAGTCCGCTTCAGAAGTGTAGGGGATGAGCAGCGACACGCGGCGGTTCGAGAAGTGGAACGGGTTCATCGGGTCGCGCAGGCGCGTGTCGGCGTAGCCGCGCACTTCCGCCACCTGCCCTTTCCACAAGCCGCCCGCTTCCAGCACGCGCCGCGCCGCGTTCGCCCGATCGCTGGAGAGTTCCCAGTTCGAGTAGCCCCCGCCGTAGCGGTACGGTTGCGCGTCCGTGTGCCCCTCCACAATCACGCGATTGTCTAACTGGCTGATTTTCTTCGCAATCAGCTCCAGCAGGCGGCGCGCGGCAGGCGTGATGGTCGCGCTGCCCGTCTGGAAGAACACTGGCTCCTTGCCCTCCAGCAGCTCGATTCGCAACCCCTCTTTGACAAACTCGATCTTCACGAACTCTTTGAGACGCGAGAGTTCTGGGATGTTGGAGAGTGCGCGTTCCATGTATTGCTTGAACGCTTCCAGCTCCTGCTGTTCGGTTTTGCGGTCTTTTTTGAGGGCGGTTTTGCCGTCTTTGGCGGCGCGTGGCATGTTGGGGGTGTTCTTGCCGCCGGGGGGCACTGCGTCGTTGATGGTGAAGATGGCTTCGTTTTTGCGCACGGCTTCCATAAACCCCACAGGGTCGCGGAAGTAGGCGGCGATAGCCGCGCGCGTTTGGGCGTCCATACCAATCAGCCACATCACCATGAAGAACGCCATCATCGCGGTCACGAAGTCGGCGTAGGCGACTTTCCATGCGCCGCCGTGGTGCCCGTGTCCTGCGTTCTTCTTCTTGACGATTCGGATTTCGCCGCCGCTCTCTTTCGCCATCGTTCGCCTCCGTTAGGCGGCTTGCGCGGCGCTGCCGCCGCCCTTCACCGATTCTTCCATCTCTTGGAACGAGGGGCGCACATGGGGTTCGATGCTGCGCCGCGCGAACTCGATGCAGGTCAGCGGCGCGTCGCCCCGCGCGAAGGCTATCAGCGCCTGACGAATACACTGGTAATACTGGGCTTCAGCGTGGGCGTTATGCTCCAACGCCGCCGCCAACGGTTGGAACACCCCATATGCCAGCAACACGCCCAAGAAAGTACCCACCAGCGCGGCGGCGACCTTGTGCCCGATGGTTTCGGGTCCCTGATCCAGATAGCCCATCGTAATCACCACGCCCAATACCGCCGCCACGATGCCGAAACCGGGCATCGCATCGCCGATTTTGCTCATCGCGTGCGAGGGGCGCATCACCTCTTCATGATGCTTCTCCAAGTCGGTCTCGGTGAGCTCCGCCAACTCGAACGCGCCCACCGCGCCAGTCAGCACCACCTTCATCGTGTCGCACAGGAAGTCCAGCGCGTGGTGATTGCTCAACAGGAACGGATACTGCTGAAACAGCGAGCTCTCGTGGGGCTTCTCCACATGTTGCTCTAAGGCGAGCAGCCCCTCCTTACGAGCGAGCGTGAACAGCGCAAACAACGCTTGCAGCAGCTCCAGAAAGGTCTCTTTCTTGCTGTAGGGACTGCCCTTGAGCAGTCCCAGCGAGCTTTTGATAATCGCAGCAATCACGCTCGGCGGGTTGGACGCCACCAGCGCGCCCAGCCCTGCGCCCCCGATGATGATAAACTCCGAAATCTGTATCAGCGCCGCGACTTTACCCCCGTGCAGGATAAAACCGCCGAACACCGCGCCGAACACTATCACAAACCCGATTAGCGTGGTCATGCCGCCCCGATACGCCTCCAACGACGGTTATTCCACATCGGCGCGGAAGTTCGGAGATGCAATTGCTGTGATTGCGCAGTTTGCCGTCGGCGCCCTGCATGTCAGAGGCGTCCATGTCGCGAGGTTCCCCATTTGCCTCGATTTTGAGCATGTAAGAGTCTCGTAAGACCCTATCTGTATAATACGATTGCACGCTTACGACAGGCGTGCGAAGGAGATAGAAGATGCTCAACCGATTGCAGATTTTTGGGCTAAGCGCGATTCTTGCCGTGGCGTCGCTCAGCGGCGCATGGGCGCAAGGCGTTGCACAAGCGTTCACTTATCAGGGTTCGCTGCGTCAAGGCGGAAACCCTGTCACCAACCCGTCGCAGCCGATGACTTTCCGTATCTATAATGCCCTAACGGGCGGTACGCTCCTGTGGAACTCTGGGGCGATTACGGTGAATGTGCAGAACGGGCTGTTCACAGTGCAGTTGAACGCCCCTGCGACTGTGTGGACGGGCGCGGATCGCTTTTTGGAGATACAGGTCGGCTCCACCACGCTTTCGCCCCGCGTGCGGATTAACCCGACTCCGTATGCCAACACCGCGACGCTGCTGAACATGTTCCAAAGCGGCACAACGAACCCCGACCGCATGGTGATTACCCACTCGCCTGGTTTCACGGACTGGGGCTTGCAGTACCGAGATTCCGACGACAGCTTCCACTTCTTGGGAGGCGGCGTCTCGATGTTCCGTGTGGGACTTTTCGACGGGCGCGTCGAGATTCCTGGCACGCTGCGTATTCCTACAGGCGCGGCGGCAGGGCGCGTGCTGACCAGCAACGCGAGCGGCGACGCGAGTTGGCAAGACCTGCCCGCAGGCGCGAGCGCGTGGACTGTGAGCGGAACCAACATCTACAACTCGAACACGGGTAATGTGGGCGTTGGGACAAACAACCCAACAGTAAAACTCGAGGTGAAAGGCGGCTTGCTCGTCGACAGTAGCGCAGGCAATCTGAGAATAGGTTATCCCAGCTCTTCAAACCAGTGGTACTTTGCCACTTTGAATGGCGGCGCCGATCTGATGCTTTGGGAAAACGCCGCGAACAGATTGCGTGTGTTCTTCCAAGCGGGAGGTAATATCGGCATCGGTACCCAGACACTGATGAGCGCACGCCTCAATGTGGCGACCGATAGCACGATTGACAACGCTACGCTACGCCTGCACGAGAGCGCGAATGACTTCGCCCGATTGGAGTTCACGAACACCAACACTGCCCGCAAGTGGCATATCGCAGGTCTGATTGGCTCCGCCGTCGCCAACGATCGCCTCAACTTCTGGAACAGCAGCGCGGGCGACATCATGAGCATCCGCGGCGACGGCACTGTAGCGGTGAAGGTGCTGGAAATCACAGGCGCCGACCTCGCCGAGAAGTTCCCCACTACCGACGAGGTGGAACCCGGCATGGTCGTGGAAATTGACCCTGACAACCCTGGTCATCTACGCAAGGCGCAGGGCGCGTACAATCGGCGCGTGGTGGGCGTGGTCGCGGGCGCGAACGGGCTGTCCAAAGGCATCGTGCTGGGCAACTTGGAAGGCAGCGAGAGCCACACCCCCATCGCGATGAGCGGGCGCGTGTGGGTCTACGCCGACGCCGCCGAACGCGCGATTGAACCTGGCGACTTCCTGACCACTGCCGACGCGCCCGGCTATGCGATGGCAGCCGACGACCTCGCCAAAGCGCAGGGCGCCATCATCGGCAAAGCTATGACCCGCTTGGAGAAAGGCAAGACGGGCATGGTGCTGGTGCTGGTCAACCTACAATAAGGAGGCTCTTATGAAACGCTACTGGTTTCTCGGTTGTTTTGCCCTGCTGATGGGCGTTGCGATGGCGCAGGAGGGCGAGGTCGCCGATGCCGCGATGGTAGATGAGACCGTGCCGCTCGCCGTGCCACCTACCACACGCCTTGCCCCAGAGGCGCCCGCGCGCGTCATCGACTTGCCCCAAACCGTTACACCTCCCAGCCACTGGGAAGGCTACAACTATCCGTTCTTTGTGGCAGGCTATGTTGCGCCTGCGCCGCCCGACTTAGTAAAAGCTATCCGCTGGACGCACTACGAAGATACCGAAGGCGTTCGCGGACAGGTCGGCGTACTCATCCTACGCTCGCAGGACGCCAAATCGCTGCGCGTGCGCTTCTCAGGCGGACGCTGGCATTCCGCCGTGCAACTGCGCGTCTTCGACCCTGTTGGAGGCTACGCATTCCCTGTGGACTTCCCCATCTGGGACGAGAACGGCGATTGGTGGACAACTATCATCTTTGGCGACCAGATAGGGCTGGAATTCTTCGTACCGAACGGCGCGGAGAATCCGTTCGTTCCTGATATTAGCGCGATTGCGTACCACTTCGCGGGACCTGAGGTCAACATCAGCGACTTTGAACCCGCCTCAGGCTGCCCTCTGAACGATGTGAGCTGCTTTCCAGCGTGGCGCAACTTCGCCGCCTTCTCAGTCTGTATGCTGTCGGTTATTGGCAGCGACGGGAATGTGGCGGGGTTCTGCTCAGGGAATGCGATTACCCGCGATACAGCAGACTCTGCTCCCATCGTGATGACGGCGCGCCACTGTGTAGGCGACCAGACTGCAGCGAACGCGACCGTGTTTGTGTGGAGATATTTCACGCAGACCTGCAACGGAACGCCACCAAACCCCAACAACTTACCGCGTAGCAATGGCTCTCTCCTGCTCAAGCAACATCAAGGCAGTGACTGGGCCCTATTAGGGTCTTACGAACCGATGGCGGCTGAGGTATATGTGGGTTGGGCCACCAGTAATATTCCAAACAACACACAGTTGTTTGCGCTCTCGCATCCGATGGTTCCTGCGCCGCCTAATGGTCCGTTTATGCGCTATGCAGAGGCGGTGAAAACGGGCGAGACAACCTGTGGCTCAGTGGGCGGTTCGCAAACTTGGATGGTGAGGTGGACAAACTCCACAATTCGGCGAGGCAGTTCTGGCTCGGCGCTTCTGGATGCGAATGCACGCGCACGCGGTACCGCTTCGTGTATATCGACCTGTATCCGGTCTGACCCGAAGTGCTGCCCGCCCAACCCGGACGCGCTGGGGTTTTATGGGCGGATTGATGTGGCGTGGCCCATCGTGCGCTGGTATCTGCAGAATATCGCAAATCCGACCTTTGTGAACCGAGCGGTCAGCGGCGACCCGAATAACGGAGGCGACACGGAACGCGGCACTTCGAGCAACCCGTTCAATACCGTGTATGAAGGCACTTTCTG
>CALGZO010000097.1 GCA_937934465.1 uncultured Fimbriimonadales bacterium
GAGCGTCTCGGCTACCCCACGCAGAAGCCGCTTGCCTTGCTGGAGCGCATCATCCAAGCCTCCAGTCGCGAGGGCGATATTGTGTTAGACCCGTTTTGCGGTTGTGGCACAGCCGTCGTCGCCGCGCAGAAACTCAACCGCCGCTGGATTGGCATCGATATCACTCACCTTGCAATCGCGCTCATCAAGTATCGTCTGGGCGATATGTTCGACCTCAAGGAGGGCAAAGACTATAAGGTGATTGGCGAGCCGACCACCGAGTCGGATGCGCGCAAGTTAGCCGAGCAAGACCGCGACGAGTTCCAAAAGTGGGCGATTGGGCTAATCCCCCGCGCCCGCCCGTTCCAAAGCAAAAAAGGCGCCGACACAGGCATCGACGGCATTCTCTACTTCAAAGACGATACCAAAGACCCCAAGAAGGTGGTCATTCAGGTCAAGAGCGGCAAGGTGAGCGTCAAGGATGTGCGCGACTTTCGGGGCGTGATGGAGCGCGAAAGCGCGACGCTGGGGCTGTTTCTCACGCTGGAGCCGCCTACCAAGCCGATGGCGCAGGAGGCGGATCAAGCAGGCTACTACATCACGCCGCTGGGCAACCGCAGGATACCCCGCTTGCAGATACGCACTGTGGGCGAGCTGCTGAACGGCAAGGGGTTCGAGATTCCGAGCGCAGCGTTATTGATGGGCGTAGCGCACGCCGAGCGCGTGGAACGCAAGGTAGACCAGGCGATGTTGGAGTGGGAGTAAGCGCGCAACTGAGCCTGCCCAAGCGCAGGCTGTCGCACCAGGACGCGCCCACTTGCGGTATAATCCCCTCTCGATGAGCGAGCGGAAACGAGTGCTGACGGGCGACCGACCGACAGGCAAACTCCATCTGGGGCACTATGTCGGCTCGTTGCAAAATCGCGTCAAACTCCAAGACGACTACGAGTGCTACTTCCTAATTGCCGACCTGCATATGCTCACCACGCGCCCCACCCACGCCGATATCGAGGAGATGCGCGCCAACATCCGCGAGATGGTGCTGGACTACCTCGCCGTGGGCGTCGACCCGACAAAATCGACCATCTATCTCCAATCGGCAGTCCATGCAGTGTACGAGATGAACCTGATTTTCGAGATGTTGGTCTCGCTGCCGCGTCTGACGCGCCTGCCGAGCATCAAGGATATGGCTCGCGCGGCGAACATCGACGACGAGTCGATCCCCTTCGGGCTGATTGGCTACCCCGTGTTGCAGGCGGCGGATATCTTGATGCCGCGCGCCCACCTTGTGCCTGTCGGCAAGGACAACGAGGCGCATGTGGAAATCACGCGCGAGATTGCCCGACGCTTCAATCACCTCTACGGCGAGGTGTTCCCCATCCCTGAAGTGATGCTCAGCGAAGTGCCGACGCTGGTGGGCACGGACGGGCAAGCCAAGATGAGCAAGAGCCTCGGCAACGCCATCTTCCTCTCCGACGACCCCAAAACCGTCGAAAAGAAGGTACGCAGCATGTATACCGACCCGAAACGCATCCGCGCCGACATTCCCGGCACAGTGGAGGGGAACCCCGTATTCATTTACCACGACATCTTCAACCCGAACCGCGCGGAGGTGGACGACCTCAAAACGCGCTATCGGCAGGGGCGCGTGGGCGATGTGGAGGTCAAAGAGAAACTCGCGCGTGCGCTGAACGAGTTTCTGGAACCCATCCGCGCGCGACGCGAGCAGTTCGCCCAAGAGCGCGGGCTGGTGGAAGAGATTATCTACACAGGCACGCTCAAGGTGCGCCAAATCGCCGACGAGACGCTGGAGGCGATGAAGCAAGCGATGGGGCTACGCGGCATCTGGCGCAATATCGAACGCAAAGCCCGCGAACGCGCCCGCACATAGCCCTTGCAATCGCGACGCCATCGAGTATAATACTATCGAACCGCGCGCACGCGCCTCACTGCACGGCGACGAGGCTTGCAGACTTCCCATCGCGTCGCACGGTTGCCCGCGCTTGTCGGCGACGCCGCCGCCTCAGCACGCGCTCAACCACGAGCGCGCACCCTGGCCCCACGCCAGACGCCCAAACAACCATACAGGAGGCTAACTATGAGTCCACGCGAAGCAATCCAGTTCGCGCGTGAGCATAACGCGCGTGTCGTCGATGTTAAGTTCACCGACCTGTTCGGCATGTGGCATCACTTCTCGATGCCCATCGAAGCGTTCACAGAGGAGCTGTTCGAGGATGGCATCGGCTTCGACGGCTCCTCCATTCGCGGCTTCCAGTCCATCAATGTCTCCGACATGTTGCTGCTGCCCGACCCAGAGACCGTGTTTATGGACCCGTTCCCTGAAACGCCCACCGTGAGCGTCATCTGTAATGTGGTGGACCCTCTGACTCGCGAGCGATACACACGCGACCCGCGGTATGTGGCGCAGAAAGCAGAGACCTACCTGCGCTCGACAGGCATCGCCGATACCGCCTACTTCGGACCTGAGGTGGAGTTCTATGTGTTCAACGATGTGCGCTACGCGCAGGGCAGCCACTTCAGCTACTACTACATCGACTCTAATGAAGCCGAGTGGAACACAGGACGCGAGGAGTACCCCAATCTGGGGTACAAGATGCGCCTGAAAGGGGGCTACTTCCCCTGCCCGCCCGCCGACACGCTTCAAGACCTGCGCACCGAGATGATGCTCACCCTGCAGCAGGTCGGCATCGAGGTGGAGCTGCAACACCACGAGGTCGGCGCGGCAGGTCAAGCCGAAATAGACATCAAGTACGATACGCTGGTGCGCATCGCGGATAAGGTGCAGCTCTACAAGTATGTCGTTCGGAATGTCGCGACGCGCAGAGGCTACACGGTGACCTTTATGCCTAAGCCTGTGTTCCAAGATAACGGTTCGGGCATGCACACGCACCAGAGCCTGTGGAAGAACGGCGAGAACCTGTTCTACGACGAGCGGGGCTACGCGATGCTCTCGGAGACCGCGCTCTATTACATCGGCGGCATTCTCAAGCACGCGCCTGCGCTGCTGGCGTTCGCTGCGCCCACCACCAACTCCTACCGACGCCTTGTGCCGGGCTACGAGGCGCCGATTAACCTTGTATACAGCCAGCGCAACCGCAGCGCGTGTATCCGTATCCCGACCTACTCCAGCAGTCCCAAGGCGCGGCGCATCGAGTTCCGTGCGCCTGACCCGACGGCGAACCCTTACTTGGCGTTCGCGGCGATGGCGATGGCGGGCATTGACGGTATCCAGAACCGCATTCTGCCGCCCGACCCTATCGACAAAGACCTCTATGAGCTGCCGCCCGACGAGCGCAGGGGCATCCCAACCACGCCCCCCACGCTCGCCGATGCGCTGAACGCCTTAGAGCAAGACCACGAGTTCCTGCTGCGCGGCGGCGTGTTCACCCCCGACCTGCTGGAGACCTATCTGGACTACAAGCGCGTCAAAGAGGTGGACGCCATCCTGCTGCGCCCCCACCCCTACGAGTTCGCGCTCTATTACGATGCGTAGTATCCCGACGGGGGTGCGGACAGCCCCATCCGCGCCCCCGTCGCTCTGAGCATCGCGCACGCTCGCTTGGGCGACCTGCTGACGCCCGCGCCCTTGCACGCATCGCACTGCGCCATCCGCGCCGCTTGTCCGAACCATGCCTCGGCGCGCCCGAACGCGACGCCCGCGGACTGCTTATGGCGTTTCGTTTTTGCGCAAGAGGGTTTTCGCGCGAAACCGCGCCGTCACCAACTGCCCACCCAGCGGACCGCCCGTCAGACCGACCAACCCCATGTCCATATCCTCGAAGTAGAAGAACGACCCCAT
>CALGZO010000098.1 GCA_937934465.1 uncultured Fimbriimonadales bacterium
CGCGAACCCGACATAACCCTGCTGGTCGCTTGGGTTCTCGACCGGAATGGTGCCGTCTGCGCGGGAGAAGAGGCGTAACCCTTGCTGGTCAAACCGTCGCGCAAGCTTCTGGGCAAACTCGTCGAGCTCAGCCTGCATCAATGGCAGGGTCTCATCGCGAAGCTCCATCGCTGCCGCCGCTCGGCCGCCAAGATGCGTTCGATCGAGTTCGAATGTGGTGCCATTGTCGAGATTAACCTCCAGCCGCAGAGCATTGCCAGGCGTGTAGTAGCTCAGCGCATCGATGTTCGCCGCCTGGATCGACAGGGCCTCAGCGTTGTTCGGCAGCACCATGCCGTTGCGGGTGACCATGAGGATCATCCCACTCGCTTGTTGGATCGGCCGCAACCCAAACAGCTCGGTGAGTTCCGTGACGACGCGGTCACGCTGGTCTTCAAGTTCCCCCGTCGGCTGGTTCCGATACTTTAGCTCGACGATGCGCGCATTCAGCCGCCCAAGCTCGCCGAGCGCCTCGTTGCCGCGGCGCACAGACTCGCGCAGGGCATCGTGCGCATCCTGCCGTCCTTTCTGGATCGCGCCGCTCAGCAGATTCAGGTGCCTCGTCAGATCAACGGCTGTGTTCACCACCATTGTCTGCGTGATGGCGGATGAAGGGTCAGCCCGCAAAGCAACAAAAGCGTCGCGCAGACGCCCGGTGAGGCCAGCGAGCGAGGCACCGTCTTCCGGTCGCCCAGCCATGGCGTCGATTGGCGCGAGGATGGAGGCGCGCAGCTCGGCAGCGGCGAACTCCGCCGAGGCGCGTAGAAAGAGGCGCCGAAGCATGGGGTCATCAGCGCGCACGGTGTTGCCGACGATGACGCCGATGCCTGTACCATCGGCCACCGTACTTTGCACCCGCGCCCGCTTCTGCGTCGCCCCCGGCAGGTCGGCCGAGGCGATGTTTTGCGAGGCCACCGCAAGCTGACGGTTGATCGCCACAAGCCCGGAGGTTGCGATGGTGAGAGCGCTGGTCAAGGACATCGGGGAAAACTCCGCAACGCCATGGCTTCATCGCTCCCGTGGTTGCACGCGTTCTCAGCCGAGGAAGCGCGCAAGGGTAAGCTCGCGCAGCGAGGCAAGAAGGCGAAACGACGCTTCCAGCTGGCTTTGCAGCAAGGCGCGACGAATCGAAAGCTCTCCGAGGTCAGCGTCCTCGGCCTCGCCCACTTGCTTGGTGTGGACGATGCGCAGCGTTTCGTGCCGCGCCCGTGTTTCTTCCAAAACACGCTGGGTTTCGCCAAGCGCCCCAGCCTCAGCAGCAAGCCCATCCCTTGCGCTGACAAGCCCGGCCCGGACGGACTCTAGCACCTCGCGAAAATCGTCCGGTGCCGCTGTCCGCTGTGCCTCGGTAATGTTGGCGAGAATAGCAAGCCCGCGCAGTAGGTCACGCACCGCTGAACCTGAGGTGGGCGCGGCAGAGACGGCGGTTGCATTCGCGTTCGCCTTGAGCCCCCAAGCGACCTCGAAATCGACATCGATGCGCACAGAAAGACGAGGCTCTGTCAGCCCTGGGGCGGTGGAGAGGTAGGGCGAAAAGGGCGTGATCCCGGCAACGTTGGATGAGGCCAGAGTAAAGGTGGTGCCGATGACCGCAGCCGCATTGCCGGGGGCGAGCGTGTTCAGCGCGGCCTGGATTCCCGTATACAGGCCGGAGGCAGCGATGGGATTCGGCACGGGTGGGTTCTGGGTCTCACGCCCGTTGAACAGATGGTCGCCATCCACCACGGTGTTCAACAAGCTTCGCACCTCTTCCAGAAGCGTTTGCGCTTCGCTGTTCAGCACAGACAAGGGCGGCGGGAAAACGCCGAATTGCTGGATTACGCGCTCAACCCCCTGATCGGCGATGGCGGTGAGCCGCGCCAGCACCGTCTGCATCACCTGCGCCCGTGTTTCCGTCTGCGTGATGGCACGCTGAAAGGCGTCCAGTTGGCCCAGCGCTGCCCGCCCGTCGATCGAAGCGGGCGTTGCTGGACCCAGCCCGCCAAAGGTCTGCGCCACTTTGCCGGAGCCAATCTGGCGATGAACGAGGTCGAGCCGGGTTTGCGTGGCGAGCACGCTGCTCGTCAGCCTTGCGTAGGATGACCAAAGGGAGATGGCCTCCATTGCCGTGCTCCGTCTCCGTGTCTGCCTGCCGCCGTCACCTGCAGCAGCAGACGCGATGTCGCGTGGCGACAGAGCAAACGGCGCGCCAGCGCTTCGGCGTGTGACGGGCCTGGTTCGCCGCGCGGTGTGTTAGGGCCAGTTCCGCCTATGGGCAAAGTTTGCCCGGTGCGTCGTGGCATATTTTGCCGCCCGCCCTTTCAGCTGCTGCGCGCGAGGTGCGGCCTGTCGCGTTTTGCTCGCGGTGTTGGGTGAGGTGCGGCGTTGGTACGCGCTGTGCACGCTCCCTGCGCGTAAGCGCTGAGGACGCAAGCCTTTTGTTAACCAACGGAGGCTAGCGTCTTCAGGTGGAGGGGTTTCCTCCCCGTGGCCACCGCACGGGCTTCATCATCGGTGGCGCTCTCGTCCCGGCGTGCCTGCAAAACGTGGGTTGGGCGGTGAGATGCAACGGACTGGAGGACGAAAATGTCGCTCAACTCGGTGAACACGAACATTGGCGCGATGATCGCGCTGCAATCCCTCAACCGCACCAATGAGGCTTTGGCCGCGGTGCAGAAGAAGGTCTCCACCGGCTTCCGCGTCTCGGATGCGAAGGACGACGGAGCTGTGTTTGCCATTGCGCAGCGCGTGCGGGCGGACGTCGCCGCCATCACCTCGGTGAACGAACAGCTCGGCGGCACCAAGGGCCTGCTCGAGACGACGATGTCTGCGTTGCGCAACATCTCCGACACGATGACGAAGATGAAGGAGGTGCTGGTCAAACTGGCCGACGGCAACGTGACGGGCGATACGCGAACCCAGTATCAAAATCAGTACAACGAATTGCGCGCGAATATTCAAGGCTTCATCAATGATGCTGGCTACAATGGAAAGAGTCTTCTGAAGGGAACAGGAAATTTTGCAAACCAGTATGTCGCGACCCTCAACGTCATTCGAAACGAATTGGGATCTCTGTATAGTATCACAGGATATGATGCATCGGCCAACATTTATGCCACGATGGGCGCAGCGCCAACGACGAGATCAGCTGCGTGCCAAGCTCTCTCCGCAGGGTCGAATTTCACCAAGGCGTTCAACCGTGTCGGCGACCAGCTCAACGCTTTCGGCTCTGCCTTCCGCTACGTCGAAAACCAGATCCGTTTCAACAAGGACAAGATCGACGCCATCGAAGCGGGCCTTGGCGCTCTGATCGACGCCGACCTCGCCAAGGAGTCCGCCCGTCTGCAGGCCCTGCAGATCCGCCAGCAGCTCGGCGTGCAGTCGCTTGGCATCGCCAACCAGGCGCCGCAAACGCTGCTCGGCCTGTTCCGGTGAGGCATTCGGGCGGCGCCAAAACGGCGCTGCCCTCTCCGCGTTGCTCGGCTCAGCCCCATGTCAGGCCTCGTTCTCAAGCTCAAACCCGGCGAAGCGTTGATCGTCAACGGCGCCGCCATCCGCTTCCGCACCCGCGCCGTGATCGACCTGCCAAGCCGGGCCGACATTCTGTACGGGAAGCAAATCCTGCCGCCTGATCAGGCCACCACGCCCGCCCGCCGCCTCTACGCCGCTCTGCAATCGGCCTACATCACGCAAGGCGAGGAGCGGGCACGC
>CALGZO010000099.1 GCA_937934465.1 uncultured Fimbriimonadales bacterium
CCCCATTCGGGTTTCGGGCTGGGCTTCGAGCGGATGATGATGTACCTGACGGGTATGAAGAACATTCGCGATGTCATCCCGTTCCCGCGCACGCCGGGAAACGCAGAGTTTTGAGGAGCGTCCAAAATGATGATGAGACGGCGAGTAGCACTGATGACTCTCGGCGCGCTGTGCGTGCTGAGCTTGTTGGCATGTTCAGGAGGCGGCGGGGGCGGCGGAACGACCACCTTCTCGCTGGCGGTGTCGGGCAGTCCTGTCGGCGCGCGGGTGTTCCTAAACGGGCAACAAGTGGCGAACCCACAGAGCATCGCACTGCCGCCCGGCACACACCGCATTCGCGTAGAGACCACCCTCAGCAACGGGCAGATTGTGGCGCAGGAGTTCACAGTCGTCGCAGGCGCGGTGAGCGCGGTGCAATATGACTTGAGCCGCTACCGCATCGAGACCAACCCCGCCGTGATTGAGGTCTGGGCAGGCGAGTCGCTCACTGTCGCCGCCAGCCTGCGCGATTTACAGACCAACACCATCGTTAGCGCCGACTTCGTGTGGTCGACGCGCCAGCCGAGCGTCGCGACGGCGCAGCGGCTCGGCAGCAACTCGGCGCGGCTTACGGGCGTCAGCCGCGGGGCGACGCGCTTGGTGATTACCGAGACGCGGACGGGCATAGTCTTCGAAGTGCCCGTCTCGGTGTTAGACTTCCCGCCGCCGCCGAATTAGGCAATCTGCTGCTCTCGTTGGGGCGGTGGGGCAGTCTGCGCGTCGGTCGCTGGCAGGAACACCGAGAAGCGCGAGCCGCTGCCCAGCTCGCTCGCGACGCGGATTTCGCCCCCGTGTTCCTGCACAATCTGCTTGGCGATAGATAGCCCCAAGCCAGTGCCTTCGGCTTTGCGTGTGTAGAACGGCTCGAAAATCTGCTCCAGCGCGTCGGGGGGAATGCCCTCGCCTGTATCCTCCACATGCACCCACACGCCTTTGGGTTCCTCGCACGGTTCGCTGATAACGCGCACTATGCCGCCGCTCGGCGTCGCTTGCTGCGCATTAATCAACAAGTTCGTGAACACATGTTGCAATCGCGCCGTGTTGCCCCACACGGGCGGTAGGTCGGGCGATAGATGCTTCTCCAGCGTGATTCCGTGTCGCAACAGGAGATGCTCTGTGAAGATGAACGAGTCGCGCAGCACCTGATTGATGTCCACGAGGCTCCGCGCATCGGGCTTAGAGGCGCGTGCGAAGCGCAGCAAACTGCTCACGATGTCGCGCGAGCGGTGCGCGCCTGTGACCAGGTTCTCCAACGCTTGCTGCACGCGCTCATACTCGGCGTCGCTCCAGTTGTCGGGGCGGTGGGTTTGCAGCTTCTCGGCGACCAGTTGCGCGAAGCCGACGACGGCAGTGAGTGGGTTGTTCAACTCGTGCGCCACGCCTGCCGCCAACGCGCCAATCGCCGACATCTTCTCTTGCTGTATCAAGGCTTCCGACTTCTGACGCAGCTCTTCGTAGGCGCGTTGCAACTGCTCGAACAGTTCGCGGTTGTGCTTGCGCAGGTTGCGTCGCTCAATCGCGCGGGCGACCACTGTGTTCAGCACGCCGATATCATCTAACGGCTTGAGCAGATACTCGAAGATGTTGCCTGCCTTGAACGCCTGCAGCGCGTTCTCCAGCGAGCCGTGCCCCGTCAGCACGATAATCTCCGCTTCGGGCAGATGCTCGCGCGCGGCGGCAATCACGGCAAGCCCGTCTTTGCGAGGCATGCGCATATCCGTCAAAATCACGGCGTACTCGTGAGCGCGGATTTTCTCGATGGCGTCCGCGCCGTCGACGGCAGTATCCAGCACATAGCCGTCGACGCGCAACTGCCGAGTGTAGATATAGCGCAAATCCTCCTCGTCATCCACGATAAGCACACGCTCTGACATACCAAGTTCGCCCCAATCCGAATTATCGGTATGAAAAAGAGGTTAACTTAGGGGCGGAGGCGCGTCGTCGTTAGGAATCGAGTCTAAAGGCAGCGACTCCTCTTCCAGCAGCGTGGGGATGCCATCGCGGATGGGGTAGGCGCGGCGACACTGGGCGCAGACCAAGTAGTCGCCGCGCTGCTCCAACGGCGGTCGCTCCTCGCAAGCGGGGCACGCCAGTATCGCGAGCAGTTCGGGGTTCAGCGCCGCCATTACACAATCTCCAGCATGCGGTCGATGGCTAATCGGGCGCGGCTGCGGATGGGTTCCTCCACGCGCACCTCGTACACCATGTCGCGCAGCGCACGGTAGAGCTTGGGCAGCGTGATGGTCTTCATATACTCGCAAATCGCGTCCGCCTTGACGGGGATATACTCCTTCTGCGGCGCCTCTTTGCTCAGGCGGTGGAGCATACCGACCTCCGTCGCCACGAGGTGGATGGGCGTGCGCGACTCGCGCACATGGCGCACCATACCGCCCGTGCTATGCACGAAGGTGCGGTCGGCAGGTAGGTCGCCTGACGCTAAGGCGAACATGCACTGGCTCACGCAGCCGCACTCGGGGTGCAGCAGCAGGTCGGCGTCGGGGTATCGCTGAAGCGCGTTCACGATGTCTTCCGCGCGGAACCCCGCATGCACATGGCACTCGCCGAGCCATAGGTGCACCTTGCGCCCTGTCATCCGCTGCACATACAGCCCCAGAAACATATCGGGTAAAAACAGTATCTCTTTGTCCTCAGGGATGGACTGCACGACTTTCACGGCGTTGCTGGAGGTGCAGCAGTAGTCGGCTTCGGCTTTCACATCGGCGTTGGTGTTCACATACGCCACCACGACGCCGTTGGGGTGGTTCGCTTTCCACTGGCGCACCTCGTCGGCGGTCACAGTCGCCGCGAGCGAGCAGCCCGCTTCAGGGTCGGGTATCAGCACAGTGCGGTCGGGGCAGAGAATCGCCGCCGTCTCCGCCATAAAATGCACGCCACAGAACACTATCACGGGCGCGTCGGTCTGCGCCGCCTGCTGCGAGAGCTGAAGCGAATCGCCCACAAAGTCCGCCAAGTCCTGAATGATGGGCAGCTGATAGTTATGCGCGAGGATGACCGCGTGGCGCTCCTTGCGCAGTTGGTTCACGCGCTCGATAAGCTCCTGCTCAGTCAGCGAGGGGATTTCGCTGTCCTGCTCGATGGCGGCTTGGGCAGCCGTGTGGCGCACGGACGGGCGCGTCTTAGAACGCGGCATAATCGTCGGCAGTTCCACCTGCAGGTTCAAATCTGCTGGCAAAGTCGGGTTCTTCATGGCTTTACACTCCTGCCGTTGCGATGAACAGCGGGGGTCGCCCGCGGGGATGTTGTCCATCGCGATATGTGGCGACCTAATTATACCCGATGGAGCTGCTATTTTGCTACTCCCCTGCGGTTCCCCCCACCGCGTAGGGAGGAACCGCTTTTGGGGCAGTTTCAGTCGTCTCGGCTACTCTGGCACGGCTACCCAGCGTCGCTCGTTGGCGGAGATTTCCACCGCTTCCAGCACTGCTTGGCACTTCAGCCCATCGTAGAAGTTCGGCGTGGGCAGCTCGTCCTTGCTGATTGCCTCCAGCGCGTCGCGCACTAAGTGTGTGAAGGTATGCTCGTAGCCGATGATATGTCCTGCGGGCCACCACGCGCTGATGTAGGGGTGCGCGCCCTCAGTGACTTGTATGGTGCGGAAGCCGCGCATGCCAGGCGGATCGGTCTCCAAGTAGAGTTCGAGCTCGTTCATCCGCTCCAGATTGAACACGAGGCTTCCTTTGGCGCCGTTGATTTCGAAGCGGTTGTAGTTCTTGCGTCCCAGCGCGAAGCGCGTGGCTTCGAAAGTGCCGATGGCGCCGTTTTCGAATCGCGCGAGGAACATCGCTGCGTCGTCGACGGTCACCTCGCCCATCTCCGTGCTGGCTTGCCCGCCGAGGCGGTCGTCCACCTCCGCTTGCAACGGACGCTGCTTGATGAAGGTGTGCATCATGCCGCACACCTCGCTAATCTCGCCCACCAGCCAGCGTGCGAGGTCGATGATGTGCGCGTTCAGGTCGCCATGCACGCCTGAGCCAGCGATGTCTTTCTGCAGACGCCATACCAGCGGGAAGTTCGGGTCAACAATCCAGTCTTGCAGGTAGGTTCCGCGAAAGTGGTAGATTTCGCCGATTACACCCTCGCTGATGAGTTGCTTCGCGTAGGAGACGGCAGGGGCTTTGCGGTAGTTGAAGAAGACGCCATGCTTGACTTTGTGCTGTTCGACGGCTTGCACCATCGCGCGGGCTTCGGCGAGGTTGTTCGCGAGCGGCTTCTCGCACAGCACCATCTTGCCGTGCTTGGCGGCTTCGATGGAGATGGGCGCGTGCAGGTTGCCCGGCGTGGAGACATCGACGATATCGATGTCCTCGCGGGCGACCACCTGCTGCCAGTCGGTGGCGTACTCTTCGAAGCCGTACTTCTCGGCGGCGGCGCGCACGCGCTCCTCGTGGCGACCGCAAATTACTTTCAGCACGGGTTCGTACTCCAGCTCTGGGAAGAAGTAGCGCACTTGCCGATAGGCGTTGCTGTGCGCTTTGCCCATGAACTGATAGCCAATCAGCGCGACATTGAGTTTTCGTTTTGGCATAATAGCACCTCCTTAATGTGGCTTGGACTTCAGTCCAAGCACAGGCGCGACAACATTCTTGTCCAAGCGCAGGTGCGACGACATTCGTGTCGTCGCAGCAGCTGTTGGCGGGACGCCGACGCTACGAGTGTGGCTTGGACAGTCCTGTCCAAGCGCAGGCGCGACGACATTCTTGTCGTCGCAGCATCTGTTGGCGAGACGCCGACGCTACAAGTGGCTTGGACTTCAGTCCAAGCACAGGTGCGACGACATTCTTGTCGTCGCAGCATCTGTTGGCGGGACGCCGACGCTACGAGTGGCTTGGACTTCAGTCCAAGCGCAGGTGCGACGACATTCGTGTCGTCGCAGCATCTGTTGGCAAGACGCCGACGCTACAAGTGGCTTGGACATTCCTGTCCAAGCGCAGGTGCGACGACATTCGTGTCGTCGCAGCATCTGTTGGCGAGGACGCCAACGCTAC
>CALGZO010000100.1 GCA_937934465.1 uncultured Fimbriimonadales bacterium
GTGCCACCTGTGGTATCTCAAGGGGCAACCGCCCAGCCCGCTCGGACTGCTCTTGGACATCTCGCCCCGCCAACTCGAAAAGGTCATCTACTTCACGAACTACATGGTGATCGATATCGACCGCGCCGCAATTGAGCAGAATCTCGGCGACCTGCAACGGATGGTCGAGGAGGAAAAACGCAACTTCGACGAGGAGATTGAGCGAATCTTCACGCAGCTCGACGCGCGGCTCGAACGCGAACTGGAGGAAGGGCGCGACACGCTGACCGAACAGCAAATCGCCGAGCGCGTGCGCATGTACGAAAGTCGCAAAGAGAGCGAACGGCGCGAACGCGCCGCGATGCTCCAAGAGATGGAGAAAGCCATCGAACGCCTCGCCCGACTGCAGCAACACGAGCTACTGGACGAAAGCAGCTGGCAAGGCATCGAACAACTGCTGATTACAGGCACGCGCAAACTGCAACGCGACCTGCGCGCACTCGTGCGCGTGGGACAGGGCGCAGAAGCCGTCCGCGAACTGCTCAAGCAAATCGACCTCGAAAAACTCGACCGCGAGCTGCGCGAGGAGATTAGCAAAACGCAGGGCGCACGACGCGCACGCGCCATCAAGCGGCTCGAAATCGTGGAAGCGTTCAAAAGTAGCAAGACGCGCCCCGAATGGATGATCCTCGACGCCGTGCCCGTGCTGCCCCCCGAACTGCGACCCATGGTGCAACTCGACGGCGGACGCTTCGCCACCAGCGACCTCAACGACCTCTACCGACGCATCGTGAACCGCAATAACCGCTTGCGCAAAATCATCGAAATCCGCGCCCCCAAAAGCATCCTCAACTCCGAGAAGCGACTGCTCCAAGAGGCGGTCGACGCGCTCATCGACAACACCAAACGCGCCAAACCCGTCACAGGCTCGGGCGGACGCCCCCTCAAGTCGCTCTCCGATATGCTCAAAGGCAAAGAAGGACGCTTCCGCAAGAACCTGCTCGGCAAGCGCGTCGACTACTCCGGTCGCTCGGTGATTGTGGTCGGTCCGAACCTGCAGCTCCACCAGTGCGGACTGCCCAAAGAGATGGCGCTGGAGCTCTTCAAGCCGTTCGTGATGCAACGCCTCATCCGCGACCAGCTCGCCAACAATGTCAAAAACGCCAAAAACGCCATCGACCGCCAGCTGCCCGAAGTGTGGAAGGCGTTGGAATCGGTAATCAAGGAACACCCCGTGCTGCTGAACCGTGCGCCGACCCTCCACCGCTTGGGCATCCAAGCGTTCGAGCCAGTGCTGGTGGAAGGCAAGGCGATTCAGCTCCACCCGCTGGTGTGCCATGCCTACAACGCCGACTTCGACGGCGACCAGATGGCGGTGCATGTGCCGCTTTCGTACCCTGCGCAGGCGGAGGCGCGCACGCTGATGCTCTCCACGCATAACCTGTTCAAGCCTGCCGACGGCTCGCCCGTCGTCTCGCCCCTGCAGGACATCGTGCTGGGCGCGTACTACCTCACGATGGACGACCCCCAACATCAACAGGAGGTGCGCTTCCACTTCGCCAACCCTGAAGAGGCGCGTCTGGCGTTCGAGCGCGGCGAGGCGCGCCTGCATGAACCTGTGCAGGTGCGACTCACCCGACCCGGCGAGGAGATGTCCAGCCTGCAACGCACCAGCATCGGGCGACTCATCTTCCAAGAGATTATGCCCGACCAGCTCCGCTACCACCCCGACTGGATGAACCGCGTCTACAATAAAAAAGCCCTCTCAGCGGTCATCCGTGAGGTGTATCAGACCTGCGGACACGCCCGCACCGTGCGATTCTTGGACGACCTCAAAGCGCTCGGCTTCGAGTGGGGGTTGCGCGGCGGCGTCACCTTCGCCCTGACCGATATGGCAGTGCCTCAGCAGCGCGACGCTATCCTCCAAAAAGCCGCCGAGGAGGCGCGCCTCATCGACGAGCTGTACGATCGCGGCGAGCTGACCCAAGACGAGAAACGCCAACGCAAAATCGAACTCTGGCAGCGCGTGTACGACGAGGTGTCCAAAGTGATGCTTAAAGAGCTGCGCGACGATAACCCGCTGTTCATCATCACCGATTCAGGCGCGCGCGGCTCCACGAAGCAGTTGGCGCAGTTGGTGGGCATGCGCGGCTTGATGATGGGCGGCTTCGACTTCCGCTCCGGCGGCGAGCGACTGGTGGAAGAGCTGCCCGTGCAACACAACTTCCAAGAGGGCTTGACCACGCTGGAATACTTCGTGTCGGGCTACGGCGCGCGACGCGGACTGGCAAGCACCGCGCTGCTCACTGCGAACGCAGGCTACCTCACGCGCCGTATGTGCGATGTCGCCCAAGATGTGGTGGTGCGCGACTACGACTGCGGCGCGCCCGAAGGCATCGTGGTCAGCCGCATCGAGCGCGAGGGCGACCTCATCGAGACCCTCTTCCAGCGCATTCGCGGACGCACCGCACAGCGCGACTTGCACCACCCCACCACGGGCAAACTACTGGTACCTACGAACGAGATTATCCCAGAACCCGTCGCCGCCGAAATCGACGCGCTCGCGCAAGCCACCGAACAGTTCACCCAGACGGTGCGCCAACTCGCAGGCAAAGAAGAGGGCGAACTGTTCACCCCCGACGACGATCAGCCGCTCAAAGACCCCTTCACAGGCGAGCCGTTGCTGCAGCCGTATGATATGATTGAACCGTCTGTCATCGACCGCCTGCACGCGCGGCGCGACGAAATCCACAACCTCTGGACGAAGGCAGGCTTCGAGTGGGTCGAGCATGACCGCGTGGGCGTGCCTATCCGCTCGCCGCTGACTTGTACCTCGCGGCAGGGCGTGTGCGCCAAGTGCTACGGGCTGGATATGGGCACGCTACGCCCTGTGGAACTCGGCACGGCGGTCGGTATCATCGCCGCCGAATCCATCGGCGAGCCGGGCACACAGCTCACCATGCGCGTGTTCCACACAGGCGGCGTGGCAGGCGCAGGACAGCAGATTGCGGGCTTCAAAATCGGCGGCGGTGTGCGCTCCCTCGCCGCTACCGAACTCGAAGAGCGCGGCGCCGCCCAAGAAGTCATCGACCTCGGACGCGACCAGAAGAATGTGCTGCTCAAAGTCGCCTCGAACCTGCTGGGCAAACCTGTACCCATCTTCGCAACCGACGAGACCAGCGCAACCGACGGCGAAGAAAAGGTCGAAAAACGCGCCCGCGACTCGCTGCGCAAACTCGCCAAACTGCAAGAACCGCCCAACACAGGCATCAACCGCGTGGAGGAAATCTTCGAAGCGCGTAAACCCAAAGGCGAAGCCATCACGGTCGACTACGAGGGCGAAGTGGTCGACATCGTACGCTCGCTCGGACGCTGGGTGATGATCAAAGCCACACTGCCCGTCGGCGAGCTGCTCGTGGGCAAGATGTGCCTCGAAACCATCGAAGACCCCAGCACGGGTACGGTCATCCTGAACGAGCTGGACGAAATCCGCTCGGCGCATGTGAACCGCTTGCTGGAGGCAGGCATCGAGCGCGTGACCGTGCTGGACGCTGTGCTGGTGCCGCCGCTCGGCTCGCTGGAGGTCGTCAAGGGCGACAAAGTGCTGCCCGGCGACCGCCTCACGCCCGGTCCGCTGAACCCACACGAGCTACTGCGTCTGCGTGGCGTGCGCGGCGTGCAAGAATACCTCATCCAAGAGATCCAGGCGGTCTACAAGGCGCAGGGCGTCGACATCGACGATAAACACTTGGAGGTCATCATTCGGCAGATGCTGCGCAAACGGCGCGTGATCGACCCCGGCGACGCCTACTTCCTGCCTGGTCAGGCGGTCGACCGCTTCGTGTTCGAAGAAGCGAACCGCCGAATCATAGCAGATGGCGGACGCCCCGCCACTGCAGAGTGGGTACTGCTGGGCGTCTCGGAAGCCGCGCAACAGACCGAGTCGTTCCTCTCGGCTGCGTCGTTCCAGCGCACTGTCAAAGCACTCACGGAAGCGGCGGTGCGCGGCAAGGTGGACGAGCTCGTCGGCTTGAAGGAGAATGTGATTATCGGACGGCTCATCCCTGCAGGCACGGGCTATGTGAAGCCGCGCTTCGAACCGAAGTTCGAATGGGGCGCGCGCGCCACAGAAGCCGCCGTTGAGACCCGCGAGCCAACTCTGGAGAGCCTATTCGCCGAAGAACTCACGCAAACCGACGGCGAACCAACCACCGAGTCGGAGATGACGCTCACGGAAGCATCCATCACCCTGCAAGACGCTGAAACCGCCGCCACAGAAGCGTCACTCACCCTTGTCGAGGATGCTTCCAACGCCGAGCCGAAACCGAAGCGCAGCCGCAAGAAAGCCGACACAGAGTAGCTCCCCACCTGGTGCGACGACATTCCTGTCGTCGCACCTTGCCACACTTCCCGTCGTCGCACCTTACCACACTCCCTGTCGTCGCACCTTGCCACACTTGCTGTCGTCGCACCTTGCCACACTTCCCGTCGTCCCAACCCACCCGTACCGTCGGCGTCCCCGCCGACGAACAACACAGGTGCGACGCCATTCTTGGCGTCGGTAGTTGAGTGTTTTGACCCCCTCCTTCAGGTTCCCCCGCAAGCAGGGGGAACCGTTTGTTGCAAGACACGGTTCTCCCTATTGCGTAGGGTGAACCTCAAGAGGGGGGCGCAACAAAGACGACAGGATTGTCGTCGCGCCACACCCCACACTGTCGGCGTTCTCTCGTCAGCGGGACGCTGACGCTACGCAACCAACCCCCACACAGTTCGCTGCGACGACAGGAATGTCGTCGCACCAACCCCCACTGTCGGCGTTTCTTCGTCACCGACGCTGCCCCCAAAGCCGTTAGGTACAATTGCATCGTATGGAACCCAAACTGGTCTCCGTGAAGCAGGCATTCGAGCAACCCATCGGCAGCCTACTGAAAGTGCGCGGCTGGGTGCGCTCGCGACGCGACTCCAAAGGCGTCTCTTTCATCGAGCTCAACGACGGCTCGCGCTTCAAGAGTCTCCAAATCGTGGTAGAGGCGGGCGTCGTGCCTGATGCCACGCTCCACCAGGTGACTACAGGCGCGTGCATCGAGGCGGTGGGCGCGTTGGTCGAGTCGCCCGCGCCGAAGCAGCCTGTGGAACTCAAACTGCAGCAACTGCGCCTCTTCGGCACAGCCGACCCCGAAACCTACCCGATGCAGAAGAAAGGGCACTCGTTTGAGTACCTGCGCGAGATTGCCCACCTGCGCGTGCGGGGCAACACCTTCGGCGCAGTGTTTCGCGTGCGCAACGCTCTTGCCTACGCCATCCATCAGTTCTTCCAAGAGCGCGACTTCCTCTATGTGCATACGCCCATCATCACAGGCTCCGACTGCGAGGGCGCAGGCGCGATGTTCCGAGTCACTACGCTCGACCTACAAAATCTACCGCGCACGCCCGACGGCGCTATCGACTACAGCCAAGACTTTTTCGAGAAACCGACCTACCTAACCGTCAGCGGACAGCTCGAGGCGGAAATCTTCGCCCTCGCGTTCGGCAAAGTCTACACCTTCGGACCGACCTTCCGCGCCGAGAACAGCAACACCCCACGCCACCTCGCCGAGTTCTGGATGATTGAACCCGAAATGGCGTTCTACGAACTCGAAGACAACGCCAATCTCGCGGAAGAGTTCCTCAAATACATCATTCGGTATGTGCTGAACCACTGTCAGGAAGATTTGGAGTTCTTCAACCAGCGCATCGAGAACACCGTGCTGGCGACGCTGCAGCATGTCGCCGAGTCGCCGTTTGAGCGTATCACCTACACCGAGGCGATACGAATCCTGCAGGCGGCATCGCGCGACTGGGAGTTCCCACCCGTGTGGGGCAACGACCTGCAGACCGAGCATGAACGCTACCTCAGCGAGGAGTATTTCAAAAAGCCCGTGATTGTGACCGACTATCCACGCGAGATTAAGGCGTTCTACATGCGTCTCAACGATGACGGGCGCACGGTGCGGGCGATGGATGTGCTGGTACCGCGCGTCGGCGAGATTATCGGCGGCAGTCAGCGCGAGGAACGCTACGATGTGCTGCTGCAACGCATTCGCGAATCGGGGTTGAACGAGCAAGATTACTGGTGGTACTTAGACCTCCGCAAGTACGGCAGCGCGCCCCATTCGGGTTTCGGGCTGGGCTTCGAGCGGATGATGATGTACCTGACGGGTATGAAGAACATTCGCGATGTCATCCCGTTCCCGCGCACGCCGGGAAACGCAGAGTTTTGAGGAGCGTCCAAAATGATGATGAGACGG
>CALGZO010000101.1 GCA_937934465.1 uncultured Fimbriimonadales bacterium
CCTTGCAAGACAGTAGTCGCACAACGCCTGTCATTCCGAGCTGCAGGCGAGGAATCTCTACCTACTCAGGAACTTTCTCGAACATTCTCACTCAGTAACTTCGTCGGCGGGGACGCCGACGCTACGAAGGGGGTTGACAGCGCAGCGCGACGCCAAGAAAGGCGTCGCACCTGTGCGCGTGGGTTGGAGGTTGCGCGGTGCAGCGCGACGCCAAGAAAGGCGTCGCACCCTATGCATATATGCAGGGGAAAACTGCTTCCTCTCCGCAGGGGGGAGGAAGCAGTTTCGCATTTGAAGCAATTAACACCCTGCGCCGAAGTTGAACAGCACAATCAGCAGGTCGGCGTCGTCGACGATGCCGTCGCCGTTCACATCGGAGGCATCGTCGCTCCCGCCGAAGTTGAACAGCACCTGCAGCAGGTCAGCGTCGTCCACGCAGCGGTCGCAGGTCACATCGCCCTCGACCGCAGGCTTATCGCCGGGGTTCAGGTTGCCCGGAGTCACCTCGCGGTTAAACTGGCTGGGCAGCGTTCCCGACACAACACGGTTCGTGTTGCTCGTCTGGAACGGTCCAAAGTCGCCTGCGCCTGTCGCACGCCCTATGTCCGCCGCAATCCAAGCGTCGTTCTGGAAGAAGATGATGCCGTCTGGCTCCCAAATACTACCGTCGCCGCGCACGCGCGAGCTCTCTGGCACATTCACGCCGTTCAGCTGGTCTGCGTACTGGCGTCCTGTCGGCTCGCCGTCTGTCCAGCCGAAGGCATGCACCGCTTCCTCGAACAGCTCATTGTCGTAGATACCATCGTCGTTGGTATCGATATCGTCGCCCACTTGCCCTGCGAATCCGCGCACCAGCGCCACCGTGTAGCTGTCATTGCCCAAGCCTGCCTGTGTAAAGGCAAACTCGATAACCACTACTGTAGTCTCGGCGGCTGGGGCGGGAAGGAGTATCGCGGGACCGTCGCGCACCAGCAGCAAGCCGTTCGCGCCCGTGCTGTAGCTGCTCAGGTCGATTGCCCAGTGGATGTTGCCAGGGTTGAAGAGTTCGTCGCCGTCAATACCAATCAGCCAATAGCCTTGCAGGGAGAAGTTCGGTCGGCAGCTTTGAATCTCGATGAACTCGCGTCCTGCGTCGGGCGAGCCGGGCGGGTTCACCATCGCTTCCGTGATGCGTACTTGCGCTGTCGCCGCCAGCGCCAAGCCAGTAATCGCCAGAAAAGTCGTTAAGCCTCTCATTTCATAAGCCTCCAAGCAAACTATACTTCTTGATTTATTAAGCGGGGGTTAAGAACAATTATCTACTGGCTCCAGCGCAGCTCCTGCTCGGTGATGATGTGTTCGAACAGGGGTTTGCCGTCCTTGTCGCACAGGCTGAGTATGAGTTTGCGTTCGCCGCGCTTGCCCTGCACGCGAATCAGCCCGAAGTGGCGCAGCCCGCGCGCCCAAGTGCCCGGCACACGCGCCGTATTGTTCGCTTCGTCGGGGTGTCCGTTCGCTGGTCCTGCCGTGAGCGGACTGGCGGTCAGCTCGTAGAACGGGTAGCAGCCGTCCAGTTGCACTTTGAGCAGCTCGCCGAAGTGCCGATCGCCCGAAAGGAACACCACGCCCGTAATCCGCTCGCGCTTGATGAAATCGTACAGTTCCTGCTGCTCATCTTTGAACAGCCCGAAGCCCTCGAAGTAGACCATCGGGTTAATCATCTGTCCGCCGCAGGCGATGATTTTGAAGACAGCGTCCGACGATTTGAGGGCGTGCTTGAGCCACTCCATCTGCGCTTTGCCCAGCATGCGCTTCTCAGGCGAGGGCGCGAGATTGTTCGGCGAGCGGTAGGTGCGGTTATCCAGCATGAAGAACTCCACATCGCCCCACTCGAATCGATAGAAGCAGCCGGGCGCGTCGGGCAAGCCGTAGCGGATTTGCGGGAAGTAGTCTGCATGCACCCTCAGCGCGACATCCTTGAGGCGGAAACTGCTGTCGGAGTTGTTGGGACCGAAGTCGTGGTCGTCCCAGATGGCGTAGTGGTGCGTGCTGGCGAGCAAGGGCTGCAGTTCGGGCTGTTGACGGCTCTTGCGCCAACGGTTGCGCATGCCCGACTCGGTAAGCCAGTCGGGTTCCACATAATACACATTATCGCCCAGCCAGAGCATCAGGTCGGGGCGCAGGCGGTGGATAGCTTGGAAAATCTCGTACTCGCCGCCCCACGGCTTACCCGACCGATCGACTTCAGGGTCGTTGAAATAGGCGCAGGAGCCGAACGCGAGGGTGAATTCGGGCGGGTCGGTGCTCCAGCGCCAGTGGGGCTGTGTCTGGAACTCCAGCGGGTAGTCGCGCGCCACACGCTCGCCGTCGAGGTAGAGCTCGTACTCGAAGCGCGTTCCGAACGGCAGGTTCGTCAACCGAAAGAGCGCGATGTGGTCGCCCGACTTGTTAGTGTGAATCGGCTCAGTGAGGCGACTGCTCGCAGGGTCGCCCTTCCGCCAATACCGAATCTGAACCGTTGCGTCGCGCGCAGTCTGCACCCAAATTACGGTCTCGTTCATCTCCGCGTAGCCCAGCATCGGACCCGAGCTGAGCAGCGGATGCGACTGCGCCCATACACTGATATTCAGCACCGCACTAAGCCAGAGCAACAGAATCACTCGTCGACTGAGCATATGGCAATTATGGCACGGCTGTATGTTAAGGTTTGGTAAAGAGGGTGGTATGGAAAGGCTGTTTGGCACAGAAGTTGCTGTTTGTGCTAATGCGCATCTGCGCGAAGGAGAACGATACAATGCGGATACTTACTTTTGGATTAACGGCGATTCTCTGCGCCGCTTCATTCGCTCAAGGCAAGATTGTTGTGAACAACGACGAATGGACCCTGTCAAATACTGGCTACGCCAACGCCCCAGACGCCGACCGATTTGCCCGTAATGTCGCCAGCTGGTTCACGGGCGGCGGTTCAGGCAATTTCCTCGCGTACACGAACAACTTCGGTTTCACGGGCACATCGCTCGCAAACACGATGGCGAACGCAGGACACTCATGGACTGTGTCTACCTCAGGTACTTTGAACCTGTCGCTTATGCAAAACTACGACGCCGTGTTTCTGGGCGGTTATTACACGAACATCGTGATTAGCGACTTGATTCAATATGTCCAGAATGGCGGTAATGTATACTTGGCAGGCGGCACAGGAGTGGGCGGAGCAGCCTCCGAGGCAGCATTCTGGAACCCCTTCTTGAACGCCTTCGGGCTGAGTTTTGCTCCTGTATATAATGGTATTAGCGGGAACATCAACATCAGCAGTTCGCACCCTATCTTCGCGGGCGTGAACCAACTTTATCAGAGTAACGGCAACAGCGTTAGCGACTTACAACCGTCTAACCCGAATAACGAAGTGTTGGTCTACTTTCAGAATCAAGGTTTGTATGCGGTGTATGTACCCGAACCTGCCAGCATGATAGCGTTGGGCGCAGGATTAGCAGGATTGCTCGGGCTGCGCCGTCGCATTCAGTGATTGCTCCCCCCTCTCCCGTAGGGCGGGAGAGAGGGGGTTGTGCGCCGTTTAGAAGTTCTCGGTGCGTAGCGGGTCGTACCAGTCGCGCGTGGGCGGCTGCCCCGGCGTCTGTTTCCAAGTTTGCTCGAACTTGTGCCACTTGGCGTGTCCGTCAGTGAACACATAGTTGGCGCCGCCGCTGTGTCGGGTGATTGCCAGCGTGGTGGGTACGCCGCGTTGTGCGTCCCATAGGCGGTCGTTCATCATAGCATCCACCACGCGCGGCGGGTTGCCCCAATACATCGGCATAAAGTGGTCGCCGCGAATGAGCATGTTGGGATACTTGCTGTTGCGCTCCGCCAGTTCCGCCACGAACACACACTCAGCAGGGCGTTGGATGGCAGCGAGCGCCACAGGACGCGGGGCAGTCGGCGAGCCGTGCGGTGGATGGAACGGGTCGAAGTAGGCGTTGAAGCCATACGAGGTTAGACGCGGGTTCTGCGTGTCGTTCCACGCAGGGCTGCCATCCGACGGACAGCGGCGCAGCAGCTCGTTTTTCACATATGGCTGAATCTGCACAATCCAGCTGATACCTGGCGTGCCCATCATCCGCACGGTGGGCAGTACCTCATCGTAGTCCTGCGTGTACATTTGTACGGCGATGCCCATCTGTCGGCAGTTGGACAAACACTGGGTCTGACGCGCCTTCTCGCGCGCCTGTGCAAACACAGGGAACAGTATCGCCGCCAAGATGGCGATTATCGCGATTACGACCAAGAGCTCTATCAGCGTAAAGCCGTTGCGTTTCATATGCATATGCCTCCTTCAGACTGTCTGTGGCTTGGACTTTCTTGTCCAAGCGTTATAGCACGGACAGGAGTGTCCATGCTACAACTGTGGCTTGGACTTTAGTCCAAGCATTCACGCACGGACAGGAATGTCCGTGCTACAAAGGTGGCTTGGACAGTCTTGTCCAAGCATCCCACGCACGGACAGGAATGTCCGTGCTACAAAGGTGGCTTTTATGCACGGACAAGAATGTCCGTGCTACGGGAGTGTTGGAGTGCAGTTAGTCTATCTGCACATCAGATTAGCCCAGTCGGAAGGAGGAACGAGGAGGCGGACTGCGTGGAACGAGCGTTCGTGAGAAGAGTGGAAGCGAGGCTCGTTGAATAGTCACATACACAAAGCGCGGCGTGGCAATCGCCAGCGACGGGGTGATAATCACGCGCGGCAGAACCGTTAGCGCGAGTTGCTCCTGCTCGGCGCGGTCGCAGTGGCTGCGTGCAATCGCCTGCTCCAAGGGGGTGCGCGCTTTAGCGCAGCAGCAGTTCGCGCCGCCCGCACAATCGCGGCACTTACACACCGCCACATCACAGCGCGACTTGGAGAACGCCACGCGCCATCCAACAGCAGGCGTCTGACCCAATAGCAGCGCGAACCAAACTATCCATAGCCAGCCACGCACACCATCATTATACCCAACCGACTTACGATTCCAATCGCTGAATGTATAGGCAAGGTACACTGTGGTCATGATGAGAGTCGGCGTCGTCGGTTGCGGAAGCATCAGTAATGTCTACCTACGGGTCGCGCAGCAGTTTGACGAGATTGAAGTGTTCGCCGTTGCGGATGTCATCTCAGATCTCGCGCGCGAGCGCGCCCAGCAATTCGGGGTTCCCCATGTGCTAAGTACGGAGGAGCTGCTGAATCACCCTGAGGTTGAAATCGTGCTGAACCTGACGCCCCCGAAAGCGCACGCGCCGCTCAACAAAGCCGCGCTGCTGGCGGGCAAGCATGTCTACTGCGAGAAGCCGTTCGGCGTGAACCGCGCGGAGGCGCAGGAGGTGTTGCAGATTGCAGCGCAGCGGGGTCTCTACATCGGCTGCGCGCCCGATACTGTGCTGGGCGCAGGCATCCAGACCTGCCTGAAACTCATCCAAGACGGCGCGATTGGCGAACCCGTCGGCGCAGGCGCGTTCATGCTGTGCCCCGGACACGAATCGTGGCATCCCAACCCAGAGTTCTACTACGAAATCGGCGGCGGTCCGATGCTGGATATGGGTCCCTACTACCTCACGGCGTTGGTCACGCTGTTGGGGACGGTTCGGCGCGTGGCGGGCGTCAGTCGAATCACGCGCCCCACACGCACCATCACCAGCGAAGCCAAGTATGGCAAGGTCATCCAAGTGGAGACGCCCACCCACATTACAGGCGCGATGGAGTTCGCCAACGGCGCGATTGCGACAGTGATTATGTCGTTCGATGTGCATGCCCACCGATTGCCGTGTATCGAGCTTTACGGCACTGAAGGCACGCTTGGCGTTCCCGACCCGAACGGTTTTGGCGGACCTGTGCTGTTGCGCGAGGCAGGCAAGCGCGAGTGGCGCGAAATGCCCCTCACCCACCCCTACGCCGAGCAGTACCGCAGCTTGGGCTTGGCGGAGATGATCCAAGCCATCCAACAGGGGCGTCCGAACCGCTTGAACGGCGACCTTGCCTACCATGTGCTGGACGCGATGCTGGCGTTCAACGACTCGTCGGAGTCGGGGCGACACATCGTGTTGGAGAGCAGTTGCACGCCGCCTGCGCTCATGCCCACTGAGGGTCTATAGCGGCGCAGCCGCCGCCTCGCGCTTGCCCGCGAAGATATCGCGAATAATCTCGTCCACATCCACCTCCTCGATGGTGATGTCGTGGATGGGCAACGCTTGCAACGCCTCGCTGGCGACGCGACTGACCTGCTCGCGTGGGGCTTCCAACACCGCCTCCAGCCCCTCCGCACGCACCACGCGCCCGAAGCGGCTCAACGCCTCCACAGGCACCGGACGCTCGAACTTCAGATGCAACGCCTTGCTGGGGCTGTACCGCTCCACTAATGCGCGCAGTGTGTCGTCGAAAATCAGCTGCCCGTGATGGATAATCAGCACGCGCTGCGCCAGCTCCTGCACATCTTGCATATAGTGGCTGGTGAGCAGGATAGTCGTGCGCTCGCGGCGGTTATACTCCTTCAGAAACTCGCGAATGCGCTTTTGCGACACCACATCGAGTCCAATCGTCGGCTCATCGAGGTATAGCACGCGCGGGCGATGCAAAAGCGCCGCGAGCAACTCGCACTTCATGCGCTCGCCCAGCGACAGCCGACGCACTTGCGTATGCAACACATGCTTAATCTCCAGCATCTCGGCGAGGTCGTGGACGCGCTGCTCGAACTCCGAGTCGGGCACTTCGTAGAGGGCTTTGAGCAGTATATACGACTCATAGGGCGGCAGGTCCCACCAGAGTTGCATCTTTTGCCCCATCACGAGCGCAATTTGGCGTTGCATTTCGGGGCGTCGCTCCCACGGGGTGTAGCCCAGCACCTGCGCCGTGCCCGATGTGGGGAAGATAATCCCCGAAAGCATCTTCAGCGTGGTGGTCTTGCCTGCGCCGTTCGGTCCGAGAAATCCCACCAGCTCGCCCTCCTCGATGGTGAACGAGATGTCGCGCACGGCGTGTACCTCGTGCCGCTCGCGCCGAAACAGGCTCTTCACCGCGTTCCACAAGCCCGGCGGACGCTTGTAGGTATGATAGGTTTTCGATAGGTGTTCCACAACAATCGCTGGCATACATGCATATTATAGCCGATAGGAGGCGATGC
>CALGZO010000102.1 GCA_937934465.1 uncultured Fimbriimonadales bacterium
AGATTGCTATGCCGACAGGCTTGGGGTTGGGTATCCACCAGCCGTACAGGCGGATGCCGTCGCGCGAGGGGAACGCCACATTCTGATAGGGCAGTCCCACATCGCGCGGAGTCATAAAAAACGGCGTGCGCGGCGGACGCAAGGTCGCCTTCGTGGCGAGATAGTTCACCAGCAGGAGTATCCCCAGCGCGAAGCCAACCGCAACCACAATCGCGAGCCACATACCTATAGTATACACGAGGTCGCCCTATAGCAATCACGCAGAGGTATACTCTGCTTGGCATGAAGGCGGTGGTGCATTACGCTTTGGAGCCGTGCAGCGTGGAGTTGCGCGAGATAGCCGAGCCGACGCCGCGCGCGGGCGAGGTGGTGGTGCGCGTGCGCGCGGTGGGCGTGTGCGGCTCCGATTTGCACCAGTACCACAACACGCAGTCGTGGCAGGTGAACACGCCCGTCGTGCTGGGACACGAGTTTGCAGGCGTCATCGAAGCCGTCGGCGAGGGCGTCCACGACTGGCAAGTGGGCGCGCGCGTGGCGTGCGAGACCGCCGCCGTCATCTGCCAGACCTGCGCCTACTGCCGCACTGGACGCTACAACCTCTGCCCCCACCGACTCGGATTCGGCTACGGCGTCAACGGCGCGATGACCCGCTATGTGCGCGTCCCCGCTCGAATCCTGCACCGCCTGCCCGATAACCTCAGCTTCGAGGACGCCGCGATGACCGAACCCTGCTGCGTCGCCGCGCACGCCGTTATCGAATGCTCCAACCCCCAACCGGGCGACCTCGTGGTGGTTTTCGGCAGCGGACCAATCGGACTGCTGTGCCTGCAGATGGCGAAACTGTTCAGCCCGCGCATGGCAATCCTAATCGGTCTCAGCACGGACGGCGCGCGCTTGTCGATGGCGGAAGCCTCAGGCGCGGACTTGGTGCTGTGCGCCGATACCGACCCCATCGAGACCATCGTCAAACGCATCGGCGACGGGCTGGGCGCGGACTTGGTGATAGACGCGGTAGGCGTATCGGCGGTGCTGGAGCCGTGCCTGCGCATCACGCGACCCGACGGGCAAATCACTAAAGTCGGCTGGGGACCCGAACCCCTCAACTTCAGCCTCGACCCGTTGGTGGGCAAGAACCTCACCCTGCAAGGCGCGTTCAGCCACACTTGGGCGACTTGGGAGCGCGTGCTGACGCTGATGAGCGCGGGCAAACTACGCTTAGCCCCCCTGCGCCGCGTCTTCGCGTTGGATGAGTGGCGCGCCGCCTTCTGCGCGATGGAGCAACGCCATACCGCCAAAAGCCTGCTGATTCCCGATTAAGCCACCCAAGTTCCATCGGGCTCGCGTGCGCAGGATACCTACTGTGGGCGCGAGTCGTCGCCGAGCGGCGCGTTCGCGTAGGCGTCGAGGTCGTAGGCGGCGCGTTCGCCTGCAAGCAGCCGAAAGTAGCCTGCGAGGGCAATCATCGCGGCGTTGTCGGTGCAGTAGTTGGGGGGCGGGATTTTGAGGTTCAAGCCTGCGCGTTGGCATGCTGTGCGCATCTGCGCTTGCAGGGCGGAGTTCGCCGCCACGCCGCCGACCACTGTGAGCGTCGGCGCGCCATATGCCCGCGCCGCCGAGACGGCTTTCTCGATAAGCGCGTCCACCACCGCCTGCTGGAACGAAGCGCACAAGTCGTCGACCGCCTGTGCGTTCAGGGCGCCCTGCGCCTGCAGGCGTTCCACCTCGCGCCGCACGGCGGTCTTCAAGCCGCTGAAGCTGAAGCGCCACCCCGCCACCTGAGCGCGTGGGAAGCGGAACGCATTCGGGTCGCCCTGACGCGCGCGTCGGTCAATCTCAGGTCCGCCAGGGTAGCCCAGTTGGAGCAGGCGCGCGGTCTTGTCAAACGCTTCGCCTGCCGCGTCGTCCAGAGTATGCCCCAAGAGTTGGTAGTCGCCGTGCCCGCGCGCCAACACCAGCTCGGTGTGCCCGCCCGACACAATCAGCGCGAGGTGTGGGAACGGGATGTCGGAGTCGGGTTCCGTGAGGAACGCCGAGTAGAGGTGACCTTCCAAGTGGTTCACGCCGACGAAAGGGACGCGCAGGGCGAACGCGAGCGACTTGGCGGCGGCTAAGCCCACCACCAACGCGCCAATCAGCCCCGGTCGGTTCGTGACGGCAATCGCGTCGATTTGGCGCAGTTCAATACCCGCCGTGTCCAACGCCTGTTGTAGGATTGGATGGAGCCGTTCGACATGCTGACGCGCGGCGGCTTCGGGCACAACGCCGCCCCACTGCGCGTGCAAATCGGCTTGCGACGCCACGATGCTGGCGTGCGTCGCTCGCCCCTCCAGCACCGCCACAGAAGTCTCGTCGCAACTGGTCTCGATGCCCAAAATGTAGCGCACGGTAAGATTATACAGCCTTGCGCGCCTCGCTGCGGAGCTGCTCGATGCGCTTGAGCAACCATTCACTGCTGCGTGCGAGCGGGTCGGCAGGGTCTTCCGCAACGAGCGGCTCGGGCGTGCGCCCCATCGCCAAGTCGCGCATAAATATTTCCACTGCGCGCAGGCGACGCGCTTGGGATTGCAAAGTTCGATAGACCTCCGCCCACTCGGTGTCGCGCAGGCTCGGCTCGAGCGTCTCGGCGCATGAGGGCTGCTCCAACGCCTGTTGAAGCCAGCGCACGGGCAACCCCCACCGCAGCCATAGGAGGAGTAGCATCGCGCACAGGCTCAGCGCGCTGGTTAGCCCATAGCCTGCCAAGGCTCGGATTTCGTGCGCCAGCGTCTGCTCGGTCTGGCGTAGAATTTCCACACGGAAGTCGTGTAGCGCGCTATGCAGTGTGTCTTGTCCGCGCCATCGGAAAATGCGCAGGTCGGATGGGTTCACGGGTTGTGTCGCGGGGCGCGCGGTAAACCTTGAGAGTTGCGCTTGCATCTGTAGCCACTCCAGCTCCAGACGCATCTGTGCAATCTTCAGGGCGGGCGAGGCGTCTGTCGTGGGCGTCGCGAGCAGAGATTGAACCGCGCGCTCAGCCGATTGCGAAGCGTCTCGCAACTCGGCGCGCAGGGCGAGCGAGTCGTAGCCTGCAGCGCGCGCTCTGACCGAGTCGGCGTGCGCCAAGCCCAGCAGGGCGCGCTCCATCTGCAGCGTGGCGTTCTCCGCCTGCGTGAGGTGGTCTAACACAGTGGATTGAGAACGCTGGGTTGCACCGACGACGCGCCAAGCGTGGACGAAGCCCCACACGCTCAACACGAGCAGTGCGAGTGCGAACGCCCACGCGCCAGCGTACACCGCGCGCCGTCCACGATTCGAACGCACATCTCAGTTATTCCACATCAGGGCGGAATAGCTCGCGCAAGCGTCGCCCGCCCCACCAGATTAGCCCGACATCGAACAGCGTTTTGCCCATCTGCGGTAGGTACATGTAATGCTCAAAGAAGTGCAGGAACGCCATCGGTAGGAAGGTGAGCGCGTGCCACGCGAGTGCGCCGCCCAGCAGCTGTCGGTTGCGCCACAACGCCGTCAACACCCCCAGATAGAGCAACGCGCCCGCGAGGTGGTCCCAGCCCGCCTTGTCCACCAGTAGTATCTCGAAGTCGGTTCCGACGGCGCGCCAGTAGCTGATTTGACCGACGGGAGGGATGAGGTCGCTGAAGTAGGTTTGCACGGGTCCTGCGAGGCTGCTGCGGCGTTGTTGGCGTTGGTAGTCGGTCGGCTCGGTGGGCAACAGGCTCACGCGCAGCGCGACGATGACCATCGCAGCGGCGGCGACGGCTCCGAACGCGCGCCAGCCCCACACGCCCCAGCGATGGCGCATGCCGACCGCCAACGCCGCCGATGCGCCCGCCAGCGTAATCGGCTGCTCATAGCTGCCCAGCGCCAACAGATAGAGCGCGCCGCCCCCAGCAAGCCAGCCCCACCGCCGCTCCGACGCGCCGCGCAGCAACCCATACATCGCCCACACGCTGAATAGCGCGCCCAGCAGCGCAGTGCGCGAGGGTACCCAAGTAATCAGGCGCGTGTAGTGCGTCTCCAGCAGGCGGTCAAACCCCCAAAACAGCGCGCCCAACGCCAGCAGCAGGGGCAGCCAGCGCGTGCGCCGAGCGACCGACCGTTCCGTGCGCGGGGAGGCGATGTAGAGGATAATCCCGACGACGCCCACGAACCACCACGCCGACCACTTACCCAACGCCGCCGTCAGCCCAGCCTGTTGCAGGCTCAGCGCAACAGCGGCGCACAGCGCAAGCCAATCGGCGTGGGGATACTCGATAAGTTGGGCATAGGCGCGCGCCAGAAAAAACAGCCCCCACGCTGTCAGCGCCATCAGCAGCCAGTTCGTCAGTCGGAAGCCCCACGCCGCCTCGCCGTACAGCGTGTAATCCAGCGCAATCGTGAAACTGGAGACGGGGCGATAGAAGCCGTTCTCCAGCAGCCAATCGCCCACGAACCATCGCCACGCGCCGCCAAGTCCGCCCGTGTCGCGCACAGCGTTGAGCATCACGGCGGTATCGCTGTCGGCGCGTAAAGGGGTCTCGATAGCGATTTGGGGCAGAGCGAGCGCGTGTAAGCACACAATTGCACCCAGCGCCGCCCACGCTATCCAACTACTTCTTCTGCTTGAAGAAGAGCGCGTTCTTCTCAATATAGTGGCGCCATTCAGGGGGTACTTCCGTGTCGGCGTAGATGGCGTTCACAGGGCACTCCGGTTCACATAGTCCGCAGTCGATACACTCGTCGGGGTGGATATAGAGCTGGTCTTCGCCTTCGTAGATGCAGTCTACGGGGCAGACCGCCACGCACGACTTGTCTTTCACGCCGATACAAGGCTCCGTGATAACATAGGGCATGAGAACTTACCTCCGCGCATAGGATACCCGATTTCAGTTCTCCAGGTGGGGTTCGTCACGGTAGCGTTCGAGGGCGCGTCGGGCGAGGTCGCGCAGCAGGTCGGGCAGCTCCTTGCCGAGGATGGGTTCGTTCGGCTTCTGGTAGAGGGTTGCGCCTGCGCCGACCCAGCCGCCCTGCGCCAGATATTGCAGCGAGCGGTAGGCGGGGTGGTCGCGTTCCAGCGCGATGGTCGGTTGCGTGCGGAAACGAAGCACGCCGCGCGGCGCGCCTATCTGCTCGCGCATGCGCGCGTCGAGCCGCTGCGCATACTGCGCCAGCATCTGCCCGACCTGATAGCGCGGCATGGGACGGTTCGCGCTGAATCGGGGCGGGATGGCGCCGCGCGACTTGAGCGCTTGCAACGCTTCCTGCGCCCACGCAGGGTGATTGCCTTCCAAGCGCGTCGCGCCTGCGCTCGCTGTGCTAAGCGGCTTTTGGAACGCCTCGCTCAAACCGCGCTCCAAGTTCACGATAAACTCGGCAGTGATTACAGCGACCTCGTAGCCTGTGAGGGGCGCGTCGTATGCAGAAGTGGGCTTCGGCGGCGGCGCGTGGAAGTGCGGCTCACGCTGCGACGGCTGCGACGCCAGCGCGCCTATCAACAGCAGGTTCACACCAGCCGCGCGCACTAATCGATAACGGTTCATACCTTTAATTATGGCAGATAGGCGCGCTAACCTGGCGGCCATGTCATATGCCGACCGCCCAGCAGATGGAAGTGGAGATGATACACCGACTGACCCGCCGCGCGGTTGGTGTTCAGCACCACTCGGTAGCCCTCCGCCTCGATGCCTTCCTGACGCGCAAGCTCGGCGCAGACCCACAGCAGATGCCCCATCAGCGACTCGTGTTCGGTGTGCATCGCCGCGAGGTTCTCGATGTGCTGACGCGGTACAACTAAGATATGGGTGGGCGCTTGCGGATTGATGTCGCGGAAGGCGAAGGCGCGCTCATCCTCATATACGACCTGCGTGGGGATTTCGTGATTCACAAACTTGCAGAACAGGCACTCGCTCATGCGAACCTCCCGACGGTTCGTTCGGCGCGGCGTTCGCGCAGCAGCGCACGGATTTTCGCGCGGGACTCCTGTGCGATTTGATGCACCTCGTGCGGCTTCAACGAGAGCTTCTCAGCGGCTTGCTCCAGCGTGTGCACCTGCTCGCCTTGTAGCCCGTGCAGCAGGCGCAAAACAACGCGCTCGGCAGGCAGTAAGTCGTCCAACACGCGCTCGATCTGTTTCGGGTGCAGCGGCATAAGGTCTTCGAAGGTCTGGATGAGGACTGTCTCCTCTTTACGGGCGCGGTGTTTCCACATGTGGGTGATAGCGTCGATATCCGCATAGCCTACGGTTTCAGCGAAGTAGCCTTCCGCCCAGAAGTTGCGTTTCCCGATTTCGGCTACGAGGCGCGGGATACTCTCGAACAGGCGGTGCGCTGTGCCGCGCTTGATATTGCTGACGACATCGGCAAGGGCGTCTGTCGGCTTGAACCCCAAAATCAGATACACCTGATTGGGAATCACGCGATAGGCGGCGAGTTGATAGTCGTAGCTCGCGCAGATGTCGGTCAACGCTTGCGAGAAGAGCGCGGCGACTTCTGCGTCAAACAGGGGCTTCTTAGCGCGCGCGTAAAAAGCAATCACTGCGTACAATCGGTACGCACTGGAGCCTGTCGTGCGCAGTTTCTCGAACGGCGACCTTGCCGTGCGCTGTCGCGAACTATCCACCGGTTTCTTCGCCATGCAAGCCCTCCACTCAAGCGCGGTACTCGTAGTATACCCCATCTCACACGATTTTGCCCTGTGTGTGTATCGCCAGTTGGTACCAGCGCGCGAGCGCGTCGAGGCTGTCGTAGATGGGGATGCCACGCGGCAAGTTGTTGAGAATCTCGCGTCCGTAGCTGCGCTCGCGCACGCGCGGGTCAAGAACCGCCACAATACCGACATCACTGCTGCGTCGGATGAGCCGTCCGAAGCCCTGCCGCATCTGCTGTTTCACCATCGGCAGCGACCACGCACGGAAGGCGTCCTCGCCCTGCAGTTCGTACCGCGCCTGACGCGCACGCTGAAGAGGCGTGGTGGGCACTTCGAACGGGATGCGCGTCAGGATGAGGTTCACCAGCGTCTCGCCCGGCGCGTCGAACCCTGTCCAGAACGAGCGCACCCCGAACAGCACAGAATGCACATCCTCGCGGAACTGTTTGGACAGGTCGGCGGTCGCGCCGTCGCCCTGCATCAGGATTCGGAACGGCAGCGGAGGCATGCGCTGGCGCACTTGCTGCATTTCTTGACGCGAGGCGAACAGCACCAACGCGCGCCCCTGAGTGAGCGTGAGCAGCTGCGTAATCTGCTCCGCCATGCGCTGGTAGTAAATCGACGCATCGGGCGCACGAGCGTTCGCAGGCGGCGCGGGAATAACGCCCGACGGCGGTAGATACAGCGCGCACTGGCGACTGTAGTCAAAAACCTGGGGCAAAATGCACTGATGGGGCGTCTGCACCCCCAGCTGTTGCTCGAAAAATTGGAACTTGCCGTCCACAGTCAGCGTTGCGCTCATCAGCAGGCTCGGCTGACGGCTCCACAGATGCTCTTGTAGCCAGCCGCTCACAATCAGCGGCGCGTAGCACGCTTTCCAGCCGTTTGCTGTCGGCTCCACCCAGCACACGCCCTCGGAAGGCTCAATCAACTGCCCCAGACTCCGATAGATTTGTTCAAAGCCCACCCTGAACTGTTGGATTGTCGCCTCTGTCGCCTCACGCTCGCGTTCGGTAAGTTGTGACTTGTAGGTCTGGTAGGTCTGGTTCGTCTCGCGCAGGAGATTGCTAATCTCAGCTTGAAGCGATTGAGCCACTTGGACGACGAGGGGGTGCAGGTCGGGTCGGAACGCCGTGCGTAGGGCAGGCATGTCGGCGAGCTCGGCAGGCGCGACGCGCACCGCTATCCCTGTGTCGAGAGTCTTGAGGAGATTAGCCGTATCGAGTGTGCTGCGACAGCGACCTGCGAACTCCTGCGCCAACTTCTGGAGCGACATCGTGAACCCCACTGCCGAATCTTGCGCTTGCAGGGTTTCGCTGACTTGGTTCACCATCGTGACGGCGTGGGCAATCAGCTTCTCCAGCAATGTTGCATCGATGGAGAACTCCAGCGCGCCCGTAGTGGCGTCGAGCATATCGTGCGCCTCGTCGATGATGAGAAAGTCGTATTCGCCCAGCAGCGAGGTACTGTCTTCGGTCGCCTCGCGCATCAAGGCGTCGGTTAGCACAAAGGCATGGTTCGTGATGACGATTCCAGCCTCCGCCGCGCGGCGACGCGCTTGATAGTAGAAGCAGTTTTGGTAGTAGGGACAGAATCTGGCGCGGCACGCGCTGGGCACAGCAATCTGCTCCCATACATCGCGCTTCCACGGTTGGGGAATCGCCTTCCGACGCAGGAACTCCTCCAACTCGGCTTCCACGCCCTCTTGGGCTACGCTTGACCATTCGTGCAGAAACTTTGCCAGCTCGACAGGCGTTGCCTTCATTTTGTTGTTGCGTATGATGTCCAAGCAGGCGTAGCGATTGCGCCCCATCGCCAGCGCGGCGCTCGGCGCGTTCGGGAACAGGCTCAGCGCGAACGGCAGGTCTTTGCGCCAGTATTGCTCGGCTAACACATTCGTGTAGGTGCTAACTACGACGCGCCTCTTCTCGCTCAGGCTATAGGCGATAGCGGGCAGCAGCACAGCAAGGCTCTTGCCTACCCCTGTCGGCGCTTCGATGAGTCCTGTGCTCTTGCCCTCCATGCGTTCACACACGAACCGCGCCATCTCGCGCTGTACGGGGCGCGGCTCGTAGCCCGGCGTCGCCTCCAATCGTCGGAAGGCGGCTTCAACAGCGTTCCACAAATTGCTCATAACGCAAAGAGTAAAGATGATACCCGATGGACACGGACAAATCCCCCTTGCCGTATCTTCCCTCATTATATACCTTCCCGAAAGGGCGCTGGTTCTGAGTACACCAAATGCCCCGTATGCTATACCGTCAGTTGGTTCCCCCTGCTTGCAGGGGGAACCTAAAGGAGGGGGTTCAAAGCACACGCCTTTCCCCCACGATGCGGGTGAGGGGCTGGGATTGTCGCCTCCTCCAGCGTTATCCCCTGCCGTACCAGCCAGGTCAAGAGTTGATGCCAGCGTTCGTCGGGGATGGTGTGCATACCATAGACCAGCGTACTCACAGCGGGCACGCACAGTTGGGAAGTTTCTCAGGGGCGCAGGCGTAGGTGAAACGAGGCGCGGTCGCGGACTTGGAGGGGGGCAAAGGTGAGGATGAGGGTTTTGGGGTGTAGATGGGCGGGCGTCCGCGCGTTTTGGGCGCGGGATGGAGTTGGCAGAAGGTTTGGGGATGCGTAGGATGGTTTGTACTGGCAAAGGGTCGCGAGCGTGGTTTGAGGGATAGGACAGCGTTTTGTGCGACGGCGTGTCATAGGGGAAGGTACTCTCTGCCCCCACGATTTTCCTAACACCCTCATCGCACTATACTTACAGAGGTGTGGCGCGCAGGATACGCAGCGTTTGCGCGAACAGGTCGGCGAGGGTCTCGGTCGCGCCCTGCATCACTTCCGTGACCTCTTCGTGGGTGAGGGGGTGCGCGCTCAGTCCTGCGCCGAGATTGGTGACGACAGCTACGGCGGCGTAGTGGATGCCTGCCTCACGACACAAGATTGCCTCAGGCGCGACGGTCATGCCTATCACATCGCCGCCCAGCATGCGGAACATGCGTATCTCGGCGGGGGTTTCGTAGCGGGGTCCGGGCGCGCACACATACACGCCTTCGGGCTGCACGGGAATCTGCAGGCGTTGCGCCGCTTGGAGCAGCGCGTCGCGTAGCATCGGTGAGAACGGCGCAGTGAAATCGGTATGCACCACCTCGTCGTGGTAGAGTGTGTTCACCTCGCGCATAAAGTCCAGAAAATCGCTTAGGATAATTAGCGCGCCGGGTTCCCAATCGGTGCGCAGTGAGCCGACGGCGGCAGTCGCTAACACGGCTTGCACGCCCTGCTCTTTGAGTAGGCGCACATGCCGCTCGTGCGGGATGCGGTGGGGCGGCGTTTTGTGTCCTTTGGAGTGGCGAGGCAGGAGGAGCGCAGGCTCGCCGCCCAGACGCCCCTCATACAGATACACGCCCTCTGGATGGGCATGCTCTGCGACGAGCGTCCAGTGCGGCAGGCTCTGCACTCCTGTACCGCCGATAATCGCGATTTTCATGCGAGATCAGCGGCTGCGCGTTCGCGTTTTGGCGGTAGTGGATTTCTCCGCCTTCGTTTCACCATCGTTATGCTCGTGGTAGGCTTTCTGCAAGCTCAGGCGCACCATGTCCGCGATGCGATTAATCTCCGTGATGTTGGCTTGGCGTGCGGCGTTCGGATCAACCGTCAGCACTGCCCACGGCGCCAGCACGAACTGGTGCGTCTCACTCGGTTGTGGATACGGGCTATCAGATGGACGCGCAGCAGGCGCATAGACTACCGCCGTCTCAGCAATCAGCGCTTTCGCCGCCTCGCCCATCTGCTTGGCGAGGGTAGCGTCGGAGCGCTGCTCCAGCACCGATGCGATGAGTTGCTCTAACTCCGTATCCGTTTTGCCGTCGATCATGCGTCGCACGGCGCGCAGCGGAATATACTGCGCTTGGAGCGTTTTGAGTGTGACTAACTGTAGCAAGTGATGGTACTCGTACAGCACCCGATTTCCCCGACGACGCGTCGGCGGGTCAATCAGGCGATGCGCCGTGTAGAACCGCACGGTGCGCACATCAGGAAAGGGCACCACTTTATAGCGCGGTTGAATCGGCGCCCACTGCTCCAGTAGGCTATTCGCCACAGCCACAAGCTCCTCGATGGTGAAACCCTCTTGCTCCCGATACTGCTTGAGTGACTCGATGGGTTTCATAGTACGCAGAGTATACCCCATGCTGACTCGTGAATGCAAGGTTTTGTGGCACTATCTTTGTAAGTTATCTTATACTGCGATGCACACTCGGTGTGCATCGCTGTCGCGTCTGCTGTCGGCAAGGTCGCGGCGACCGAATACGCTTAGAACCTACTCGCAACCTGCGCCGAAGTTGAATAACACAATCAACAGGTCAGCGTCGTCCACGATGTTGTCGCCATTCAAATCGGCGCGCCCGCTCCCGCCAAACTGGAACAGCGCCTCCAGTAAATCGGCGTCGTCCACACAGCGGTCGCGGTTCACATCGCCAGGCAGAATTTCGTAGAGCTCGATGTAGTGGTAGTTGCCCTGTCCGAGAATGGTCTGTACAGTGTTAGCAGGGTTAGGCGCGTTCGGGTCGAACACCTTCACGCCTGCCGAATCTGTGAACAGAATTAGCCCATTCTCCAGCTCGTATGCGCCTCGCGGTCCTGAACTCACAGCATAGTAGGCAACCTGATTGCCCGCTGCATCAAACTCGTAAATCCCTGCAGGCGAGCCAAATCCTGCCACCAGTAGATTGCCGTTCGAGCGACGGCGCGTAATCTGCTGTGGGAAACGGATGGTTGTGCCGCCCCACTGCCCCAGCAACGCGCCGCTGAGGTCGAACCGCCGTATCAGGGTATTGGCGTTCGAGTTGCTCACCAGCATGTCGTTCTCACGGAAATAGATGGCGAAGGGGCTGTTCAGCTGGCTCGCGCTGATAAAAGTTTCCTGACCTGTGCCGTCCAGATTGAAACGCTGGATGGTGTTCTGAAGCGCTCCAGAAGCCACCGTCACATAGAGTTTACCGTCGCGGATGGCAATCCCGCGAATGTTGTCGATCTGGTTGTTCTGTAAATCCGCAATGGTGCGAATGTAGTTGCCGAACCCATCGAACTCGTGGACGGCGTCTTTGAGCTGGTCAGCGACCATGATAGTGCCGCGCGGCGTCGGCAAGGCGTGTTTGGGCGAGTCGAACAGCTGGGTATTCGTCGGGATAAAGTTCGCATTGATCACGCTACCGTCTACAGGGCTGAGTGCGCACACGCGGTCGTTCGTCCAGTCGGGGATTAGCAGGAACGATTGTTGACTGTAGCCTGCTCCTATAAGCATACAGCTCAGCGCCAAGTAAAACACGAATCGGTTCATCCTTTCATGCCTCCACCATGATTATAGCCCAACTTGCTGAAAGTCGGAATGACTTGGTGGTTGACCTCTCAGTTTGCGCCGAAAAGGAGGGTGTCGGTATTCCTGAACGGGCGCTCTGAACTGCCGCTTAGGGTTTAACTTAAGCATGCGACCTATCTCGGAGTGCATTGTGTTTCTGCCTGCGCCGAACTGGGCGTCGACACGCGCGTTTTACGAGGGCGTGCTGGGACTGCGCGTGGCGTTGGAGCAGCAAGACTGCGTGATTTATCAGGTTTCGGGCGCGGCGTACATCGGCTTTTGCCAACGCGCCGAGACGCCTCAACCTGCCGAGCGCGTAATCCTCACGCTGGTCTCGCCTGAGGTGGACGCCTGGCACGACCATCTGCAGGCGCACGGCGCGGAAATCACCAAACCGCCCGCCTACAACGAGCGCTATCGCATCTATCA
>CALGZO010000103.1 GCA_937934465.1 uncultured Fimbriimonadales bacterium
GCGGGCGCAGGTGGGTTCTCCAGTGTCCACTCGCTTGCCGACTCGCCCACGACGGCTTTGAGTTGTTCGCGTGCGAACTGCTCCAGTTGCGTGGCGTCCAGCGTTTGTGCGGCGCGTGTCAGGCGCACGGCGTCGGGCATCTCTATGTGGATAGAGCCAGTATCGATTTTATGTTGGCGCAGGCGCGTCAGCAGTTGTTGCTTGGTGAACAGGCGCGTTTGCCCTGCCAGTGGCGACGCGCCCAGCTCAATCTGCGATAGCTGCGCTTGCAGGGCAGGGTCTTGAGCCTCGATTGTGGCGATGTCGCCCAGTCGGAAGCGTGGGGTGTTTACAGTCGCCTCGGCAGGGATGCGTATCGTGGCTGGGACATTCTTGTCCCAGCGCACTGCACGGACAGGAATGTCCGTGCCACGCAGAAACTGCTCTTCCGTAAGCCGCGCCGACGCCGTCCATAGCAATCCTAACATCAGCACGGCAGTCATCACGCCCCGATTATCGGCAACAGAACTCGTATTTTTGAGAGTCCAGATTGCTCCAACTTCTGCCGATAATCGCAACGACGGTGGATTCGCACGGACGCGCAGCGGATGAGAAGGGACAACCGGGAGGTGGAACACGATGATTAGCGGGAATATGAGCGGGATTAACTTCGCAGGGTTAGCGACGGGGATCGACACCGAGTCGATCATCCAGAAGCTAACGGAGCTGCAGTCGCGCCCGATGCAGCGGCTGATGGTGCGCAAGTCGCAGCTGCAGAGCCGCATGAGCGCGTTCGACCAGTTTCGCGGGCTGGTGAATAACCTTGCAACGGCGGCGGGAGCGTTGTCGGTCAACAGCGCGTTCAACGCCGTGCGCGGCAGCTCCAGCGATACAAGCGTCGCCACCATCACCTCCTCCACCGAAGCCCTTCCCGGCACCTACGAGCTGAAAGTCAGTAAGTTAGCGCAGGCACACAAAATCGTGAGCGGGGCGCACACATCCGCCACCGCCGAACTCGGCGCGAGCGGGCAGTTCATGGTCAACGGCAAAATCATCACTCTGCAAAGCACCGACTCGCTGAATAGCGTGGCGCAGAAAATCAACGCGGCGGGCGCGGGCGTCACGGCTTCCGTGCTGACCACCAGCACAGGCGCGTATCTCACCCTCACCGCTAACGAGACGGGCAAGAACAGCAAAATCCAGCTGACTGATGTTGATGGCTGGCAGGTACTCGCGCCAGCGCTCAAACTCGTGAGCTACACCGAATTTGTCCGCAACCAGCAGGGCAACGCTGCGCTCTCCGACCGTTTCCGCGAGTCGGGACAGACACTCGCGCAAGTGTTCGGCATGACCACGCCCACCACGGGAACCATCCAAATCAACGGCGAAGACATCAATATCGATTTCGGCACGGACACGCTCGCCTCGCTGGTGAATAAGATTAATAGCGCGGGCGCAGGCGTCACAGCCTCGCTGGAGACCGAGACCGACAACGGAACCACCTACTACCGCCTCAAAATCGACGGGGGGAGTAGCTTGCCCACCTTCACCGACGACAACAACATCCTCAAGAAGCTGGGTGTGCTGCAGAACCAGTATCAGCAGGAGCTGGTGCAGGCGCAAGATGCCGAGTTCACCATCGACGGCTTCCAGTTCACGCGCAGCCGCAATCAGGTGAACGACGCTATTCAGGGCGTGACGATTACCCTGCTCAGCGCGGATTCGGTGAACCCGAAAACGACCGAGCTGCGCCTCACCCGCGATACGGAAGCGGCGCGCGGCGCTGTCAACAACTTCGTGAACGCATTCAATAGCTTAGTAGACTTCCTCAAACAGAACGCCTCCATCAATAAAGAGACTCTGCAGGCAGGCGTGCTGTTCGGCGACACGACGGTTAACTCGGTCGTGGATGGCTTGATTAACCGCACGATTAGCGCGCTGCCGAATGTGCAAGACGGATTGCGCGTGCTGGCGCAGGTCGGCGTACAGTTGGGGCAAGACGGCAAGCTCAGCTTCGACGAGGGCAAGTTCAATCAGGCAATCACCCAAGATTTACAGGGCGTGATGCGCCTGTTCACGGCGTCGGGGCGCGCGACTAATCCGAACATCAGTTTCGTATCATCCACTGACAAGACCAAAGTCTCGCCTACTGGGGGATACGAAGTGGTGATTACTCAAGTGGCGACCCGCGCCACAGCGACTGCAAGCGTGGCGCAGACCGCTGCCAGCACTGAGACTGAAACACTCACCTTCAGCGGCGCGCTCTTCGGCAGCAACCCCGTGAATCTGTTGATTGGCGCAGGTAGCACACAGCAGGACATCGTGAACCAAATCAACAACGACTCGCGCCTGCGCAATCGCGTGGTCGCCAGTATCGAGGGGGGTAAGCTCACTATTCGCGCGGTCAACTACGGCTCCGCGAGCAACTTCTCGGTGGTGTCGGACAAGGCGGCGTCGTCCAGCAACTCTGGCATCGGTACGACTGCGATTGACGCAGAGGGGTTGGATGTCGCAGGCACGATTAACGGTGAGCCTGCCACAGGGCGTGGGCAGTTCCTCACGGGCAACAGCGACAACCCCAACACGGCGGGGCTACAAATCCGCGTGACGGCGACCGCGCCAGGAACTTACGGGCAGGTGCATTTCACGCGCGGCGTCGCCGACCAAGTGCGCCTGTTCGCGCGTCAAGCAACCGACATCGTCAACGGCGACATCCAGAACGCTACGAACACCATCCGCGACCAGATGAGCGCACTCGATCGGCAAATCGACTCGATACGCGAGGAGGTGAACCGACGCCAGTTGATGCTGCGCGAGCAGTTCGCGCGGATGGAGCGCGCGATTAGTCAGATGCAAAGTCAGGGCGCACGGCTCGCTGCGTTCGCCAGCAGCCTGCCGCGCGTCGGTACCGCAGGCATGTAACTACGGAGGCATTACGATATGTACGGTGGCGTGAACGGTTATGAACGATATCTGGAGACAGCGGTGGAGACCGCCAGCCCTGCGCGCCTGATTGTCATGCTCTACGATGGCGCGATACGATTCGTCAACGAAGCGTCGCACGCGATGCGCCAACGCGACTACGAGACCCAAAACACCAAACTCCTGCGAGCGCAGAAAATCCTCGCCGAACTCATTAGCAGCCTCGACTTCGATAAGGGCGGCGAAATCGCCGAGAACCTGTTCCGACTCTACACCTACATGTACAACCAGCTCGTCGAGGCGAACATCAACGACAGCGTGGAGACGCTGGAGCATGTAACGCGCCTGCTCTCCGAGCTGCGCGAGGCGTGGGACACGATTGCAACCGAGTCCGAAGCTCAAGTCAGTTTACCGACAACACGGGTGGCTCTTCATGGCTAAATCGCTGACCGAGACCCTACTGCACGACTTCTGGATGCTCAGCCTCTGTTTGGAGGACGCTATCGAGGGTGAACGCTGGGACGAGGTGACGGGGCTGCTGCAACGGCGCGAGGAGACGCTACAGACCCTTGAGAAGTTGGAGCCAGACCCCGGCTGGCTACCGATGCTGCGTCGCGCGCTGGACGCCGATGAGCGCTGCCAGACGCTCCTACGGCGTAAGCAACGCACCCTGCTGCTGGAGCTGGAGCAGGAGACGCGCCAAAGCCACTGCGCCGACCCCTACAACGCGCCGCCCAACTCCGACTGGAAGTTCGAGGCGGAGGGTTAGTTATTGCGTGGGGCGCAGTCCGCGCTCTTGCAACACCGCCTCCACCCACGCCGCGTCCGCCTCCGACAACGGCGGCTTCACAGGCTGACCATAGTCAATCAACAAGTGATACCGCCCCTGCACATACACCCTGTCCACCAACGCCTGCAAGTCCAACAACACATCCGCCTCCGCCGAACGCAACGGCACGCCAATCGTCGGCAAACGCTCCCGCAACCCTATCGGATAAAACTCCCGAACCGTCGGACGCTCCGCGCGGTACACACACACCCGATACGGCGTGCGCTCAGGCGCGTGCAAATACGCCTCAGGGATACTCAGCACCCACTCCCCTGTGCGCAACAGGTCAATCTCCACCAAGTTCACTCCTGCTTGTATGGTCTCTTGCTGTTTTTTGAGGTACTGCGCTTGCCCTGTGCCAGGCAACTTGTTGGCGAGGCTCAGCACTTCAATCGTGGTGATGACGCGCCCGCCTGTGGGTTCAATAATGTTGATGTAGGTTTCGGTGATGGGTTCGGCTTGGATTTCTATGTAGAGGGGCTGGGCGCGTGGGTGCGCGACGGTGGCGGTGGGTGCGTGGGCGGGCGTTGGGTAGTCGGGGAGGTGCTTGTGGCGCGTGACTTTGATGTCGGGGTAGACGGTGCGTGCATATCCGTCGGGCAGTTCCACATACACCCGCTCCTCTACCACTGCAAGCAAACCCTCTGGCAGCAACTCATTCAGCATGTCTCGCCCATAGACAATCATCGAGGCATGCACGCTGCGCCAATACTGTTCCAGGTAGGGGTTCATGCCCGGGAACGGGTTTTGCATAATGCAATTCTACCCCGACTCAATAGGGTATGCTATGCATCGATGAAACGGCTACGCCCTATCTCGTTTGCACAGGTCGAGATTGACGACGAGTTTTGGTCGAAACGGCAACAGACGAACCGCACAGCGACGCTGCCCCACCTGTTTGAGGAACTGGAGCGAGCGGGCAACATCCCGAACCTGCGCCTCGCCGCCGAAGGCAAACGCGAAGGCTATCAGGGACCCGTGTATATGGACTCCGACCTCTACAAAGCCCTTGAAGCCGCCGCCTATGTGCTGAAGCGATATCCTGACGACCCCATCCGCGTGAAAGTGGACGAGGTCATCGATATTCTGGAGCGTGCGCAGCAGCCCGACGGCTACCTGAACAGCTACTTTCAAGTGGTTGCGCCCGATAAGCGATGGAGCAACCTGCGCGATTGGCACGAACTTTACTGCGCAGGGCACTTGATTGAAGCGGCGGTCGCCCACTATCATGCGACGGGCAGCGAACGGCTGCTGAACATCGCGCGACGCTTCGCCGATTACATCGACTCGGTATTCGGCGCGGGCAAGCGGCTGGGCTATTGCGGACATCCAGAGATTGAGCTTGCGCTGTTTCGGTTGTATGAGGCGACGGGCGAGACGCGCTACACGCAGTTGGCGGAGTTCTTTTTGCTCAATCGCGGGCGCAAAATCTTCGCACAGGAGCATAACACGCCGTTGGAGGAGTACGACGGGGCGATTTGGCAAGATAACCTGCCGTTGTTGGAGCATCGCGAGATTGTGGGGCACGCGGTGCGCGCGGCGTACCTGTTCGCGGGGGCGACCGACCTCGCGGCGTACACCGACGACGACGCCCTGCGCGAACGCCTGCTACAGATGCTGCTGCGCGTGTGGGACAATACCATCAATAAGCGTCGCTACATCACGGGCGGCATCGGCAACGAACCCAAGCATGAGGGCTTCACCGCCGACTACGAGTTGCCCAACCGCACGGCGTATCAGGAGACCTGCGCCTCGATTGCGCTCATCTTCTGGGCGCATCGTCTGGGGCGGCTGCTCGGCGAGGCGCGTTTCTACGACGCGCTGGAGCGCGCGCTCTACAACGGCGCACTGGCAGGAATCTCGCTGGACGGCAAACGCTTCTTCTATGTGAACCCGTTGGAGAGCGACGGGACGCATCATCGCAAGGCGTGGTACGGCTGCGCCTGTTGCCCGCCTAACATCGCCCGACTGCTCGCCTCACTGGGCGACTACATCTACGCCCAGAGCGACGACGCGCTGTATGTGAATCTGTATATCGGGGGGCGCGTGCGCGTGGAGCTTGGCGGCAAACCGCTCACGCTGGAGGCGCGCACGGGCTATCCGTGGCAGGAATCGGTCGCTCTCCGCGTCGTTGAGAGCGCGGCAGGACGGTTCAAGCTTATGCTGCGTCTCCCCGCGTGGTGCGACGCGCCCGAACTACGCTTGAACGGGGAGCCTATCGCTGTTCGGCGTGTGGACGGATACGCTGTTATTGAGCGCGAGTGGGCAGCGGGCGACGCCGTCGAGCTGCGCCTGCCAATGCCGCCCGTGCTGATGGAAGCGCATCCGCGCGTGGAAGCCGACCGCTGGCAGGTCGCCCTGCAACGCGGGCCCGTCGTCTACTGCTTGGAGGAGACAGACCAGCCTGCGCCGCTGACGCATCTCGCTGTTCGGCGCGACCATCCGCTCCACAGCATTTGGGAGCCTGAGCTGCTGAACGGCGTCGTAGTGGTTGAGGGCATGGCAGAGTTGCTGGAAGACGACGCAGCGTGGGGCGACGCGCTCTACCGCCCGTTGCGCGAGCGTTCGCTCAAGCCGTTCCGCGCCATCCCCTACTATGCGTGGGATCATCGGCGTCCGTGTCCGATGCGCGTGTGGGTGCAGGGAGTGTAGGCGCGCCCCCGGCAGGAATCGAACCTGCGCACCAGGCTCCGGAGGCCTGCGCTCTATCCACTGAGCTACGGGGGCGTGTCGGCGTAAAGATTGTACCCTATCCTCAGTCCAACGGTATCTGTTGCTGTGCTGCGCTGGGCGCGACGCGCTCAGCTTGCTGCACACCCATCAGCAGCGCTGTGCTGGGGATAGCGAATCCATCGCCTGTCAGCAACTGCCCTACGGTACGCACCTGTAAGCGCGGGAGCAACCGATTGCCCAGCGGCGAGGTGTAGTAGCCCACTTGCTCTGCCTCGCGTAGCATGGGTGTGGTCGGCGGCTCCAGCGTGAGAAAAAGCCCCAGCGTCGCCCCCTCACGCTCCACCACATGGGCGAACTCACGAATATCGCGCACGCTTACCTTCCCCGACTTGACCTGAATCAACGCCTTTTTCGCGTCGCGCGGATCGTCTTGAAAATACAGCACGCCATCGATGCCTGTATCTGCGCCTTTTTTCGGTTGATACGGACGAGCGCGTGGGATGAGACCGATTGCCCAACGCTGGAACTCGTCGCGGTCCTGTCGGGCGAGGGCGCGCGCTTCGGCTT
>CALGZO010000104.1 GCA_937934465.1 uncultured Fimbriimonadales bacterium
GAACATTCCACCTTCTGCAGGAGTTGCGCTGCTGAGCGAGTATTATAATAGGCGGCAGGCGGTTCAGTCAATTGGGCGCGCCTGCCGATAATTACGCAGGGACGGCGGCGACGCCGAACCCGAACGCAGCGTGCTTGAGCATCAGCGGCGCACGCAACGATGCGACCGACGCGCCTGTAAATCAGGAGGTGCGAATTGTTGGAACAGTTAGCGAAACCCGGCTCGCCCACGCGCGGACTGCTGATTGTGCTGTCAGGTCCAGCAGGCGTGGGCAAAGACACACTGATCGAGCAGTGGCAGCTGGTCGCGCCGAATGTGCGCCGACTGGTGACCTACACCACGCGCCCGCAAGCGATGAGCGAGCGGCACGGGCTGGACTACTACTTCGTGACGGAAGAGGAGTTCCACGCGCTGCGTGCGGAGGGCGCGTTTCTGGAGTATGCGGAGGTGCACGGCAACTGGTACGGCACGCCGCGCCGCGAGATGGAAGCCCTGCGCGACGCAGGACGCGATGTGGTGCTGCGAATCGATGTGCAGGGCGCGATGCAGGTGCGCGCCCAGTTCCCTGAGGCGATTCTCATCTTCATCGCGCCGCCCTCGCTGGAAGAGCTGGAGCAACGCCTGCGCCGACGCGGACGCGATGACGAAGAATCGATCACGCTCCGCCTCGCGAACGCCCGCGAGGAGATGGAATATATCCCTCGGTACGACTATCTGATTATCAACGACGATTTGAACCGCGCGTTGGAGACGCTGCGCTGCGTGATTATCGCGGAGCGTCATCGCGTGCGGAACCTCACGCTGGAGGGATAGCATGCCACAGAGCCGTTCGTTATCGAGCCGTCGCACAGCGCGCGAGCCGGAGTATGTGACTCATCGGATTGGTCGGCTGGTAGAGACCACACGCCCAACGCCTATCTACGCGCAGCCCCATGCGCAGAGCCGTGTGCTGTATCCGCAGGTGCAGGCGCGGTTCTACCTGATGATGGCGCAGGAGCGTGGCGCGTGGTGCGGCGTGCTGATGACCAACGGCGCACTCGGCTGGGTTCCCAAACAGGCGGTTGAGCCCACGCCGTTCGATGTGGTCTACACCCTGCCGCGTGGGGCGAACCCCGACCATGTGACGCGCTTGGCGATGCGCTTTCTGGGCGTGCGCTACCGCTGGGGGGGCAACGACCCACGCACAGGGCTGGACTGCTCTGGGTTCGTGAAGATGATTTACGAGCAGATGGGCATCACTTTGCCGCGCCGCGCCCGCGATCAAGCCAGAGTGGGGATGCCCATCACGCGCTACGAAGACCTGCGCCCTGGCGACCGCCTCTACTTCGCCGTGAAGGGTAAAGAGATTGACCACACGGGCATCTACATCGGCGACGGCTACTTCATTCACAGCGCGCGCTCGCGCGGCGGGGTGGATGTAGACCACCTGAGCCACCCGACCTATCGGCGCAGTTTGGTCGCTGCGCGTCGCTGACGGGGCGCAGGCTGCGCCTGCAGCTGCTGGATTTCGGCAGGGGTGAGCAAACGCCACTTGCCAGGCGGCAGGTCGCTTGGCAGACGCAACGCGCCTATCGCGATGCGCTTCAGCCGTTGCACAGGGTGTCCCACTGCCGCGCACATGCGTCGTATCTGCCGCTTGCGCCCCTCACGCAACACGATTTCCAGCACGCTATGCTCGCTCTCCGTGCGGAGCAAGCGCACCTCGGCGGGCGCGGTCTTGCCGTCTTCCAACAATACGCCTTCGCGCAGTTGCGTCAAGGCGCGCGCCGTGGGCTTGCCCTGCACCCACACCCGATAGGTTTTGGGCAGCTTATAACGCGGGTGCGTCAGGCGGTGGGCGAAGTCGCCGTCGTTGGTGAACAGCAACAGCCCTTCCGAATCGGCGTCGAGCCTCCCCACGGGAAACAGGTTCGGCGGAGCGTCTTGCAAGAGCGTCATCACTGTGCGTGGGGCGTGGGGGTCTTTGCGCGTGGTCACATAGCCGCGCGGTTTATGCAACATCAGGTACACGAACGCCTGCGGCGGCTGCACGCGCTTGCCGTCCACAGTAATCACATCGCGTTGGGGGTCAACTCTCGCGCCGAGTGAGGCGACTGCGCCATTCACTTGGACGCGCCCTTGCTGAATCAGCTGCTCGCAGGCGCGTCGGGAGCCGTAGCCACAGTGCGCCAACCACTTCTGTAGGCGTTGGGGTTCCATCTACAAAAAATGGCTCCTGGGGCAGGGCTCGAACCTGCAACCTGGTGGTTAACAGCCACCCGCTCTGCCAATTGAGCTACCCAGGAGCGTCGGCGTTAATAATATACCACAAACCCCGCCGAGTTGTCAAGGGGTACAGCAGGAATGTCGGCGTGTGGGACGAATTGGGCAGTTATGTTCCAACAGCGGCGTCAACGAAACCCTTACGCCCCGTTCATGATGGGTGTGCAGAGCTACTCGATGCGCAAGATGGGGCTGGAGGCGATGCTCCAAGCCACACGGTCGCTTGGACTACAATCGATAGAGGCGTTCATGGCGCATCTGCCCTACTTCAGCCCGCCCGAGCAGTGGGGCGCACTGAAAGAGACGGTCGCACGGTCGGGCGTGCGCGTGCTGGCATACGGCGTGGTGAGCTTCGGCGCGGATGAGAAAGCCGCGCGCGCCGTCTTCGAGTTCGCCCGCGCGATAGACATCCCCGTCATCACCGCCGACCCTGCCCCCGAGAGCTTCCGATACCTCGCGCGTCTGTGCGAGGAGTTCAAAATTCCCATCGCCATCCACAATCACGGTCCGAACACGCGCTACGACGCCATTCGCACCGTGGAAGACGCCATGCGCGGTCAGCCTGACTGGATTGGCGCGTGCATCGATACCGCCCACTTCCTGCGCTCGGGCGAGAACCCTGTGGAAGCCGTGCAACGCTTCGGCAAGCGCGTCTATGCCGTGCATCTTAAGGATGTGAAGGATCGCACGCGCTATACGCTGCTGGGGCAGGGCGACTTGGATTTGGTGGGGTTCCTACGCGCGTTGCGACGCAGCGGGTTCAAGGGCTGCCTCGCGCTGGAGTACGAGGAGAACCCCGACGACCCCCTGCCCGATTTGCGCGCATGCTTAGACGCCGTTCGCACGGCGCTACGGCGCGTCTGACAGGAAAACGACGCCGCGCGCCGAACAACATACATGGTGAGACCTATGCAACGCATCCCTGAAGCAGAGGTAGCCGCCTACTTAGAGCGCACGCCCCAGTGGACGCGCGAGGGCATCGAGATTGCACGCACCTTTACCTTTCGCGACTTTCGGGAGGCGATGGGCTTCGTGGTGCAAGTCGCTTTGCTTGCCGAACGCGCCGACCACCACCCCGATATCGAGATTCGCTACAAGCAGGTGACGCTGCGCCTCAGCACGCACTCGGCAGGCGGGCTGACCGAGAAGGACTTCGAACTGGCGCAGCAGATTGACCGATTACATGTATAATATGCCTGTTCCGCCAGTCCACCTGCACGCGCTTCGCGAGACGCTGGCGACTCACGGAAAAGATACCCACAAGTTCCTTGGAAGGGTATCGCGGGTATGCGTTTGGAAAATCTTACTGAAGAGGAGTGAGGGGGCAAACTTATGCAGGGCATACCGATTGTCTCTACCGAGCAGATGCGCTTGCTGGATCGGTCGGCGATTGAGCAGGACGGCGTTCCGTCGCTGGTGCTGATGGAGCGTGCGGGCTACGGCGTGTTTCAGCGCGTCGCGGAGTGGTTCGCGCCGATAGGGAGCAAGCGCGTGGCGGTGCTGGTGGGCAAGGGCAACAACGGCGGCGACGGCATGGTGGTCGCGCGCTATCTGCACGAGGCGGGCGCGAAGGTGCATCTCTGGCTCGCCTGCGCCCCCGACGAGTTCAAGGGCGACGCCGCCCTGCAGTGGCGCATTATTCAGGCGTATGGCATTCCTGCGCTGCTCATGCCCGACGCGCCCGACCCTGCCCTGTTTCGCGACGAAGACCTGCTGATTGACGCCCTGCTGGGGATTGGCGTGCGCGGCGTCGTAAGCGAGCCGCTAAGCCATCTTATCGAGGCAGTCAATCACAGCAGACGCCCCGTCGTGGCAGTGGACATCCCGTCCGGGCTGGACGCCGACACAGGCGCAGCACACGGCGTCGCCATCGAAGCCGCCTACACCGTCACGATGGCGTTGCCGAAGGCGGGCTTCTTCCAAAACGAGGGCGTCCGTTGCGTGGGGCAGTGGGTCATCGCGCCGATAGGCGTGCCTCCGCAGCGATTGGAGAACCCCGACTGCGTCGCACGCTTGCTGACGGAGTCGGAGACGCTCGCCCTGACGCCGCGCTACACGCCTGACGCGCACAAGGGGCAGCGCGGGCATGTGCTGGTGGTGGGCGGTAGTTTAGGCATGGCGGGCGCGCCTGCGCTCGCGGCGATTTCGGCGTTGCGCGTCGGCGCAGGGCTGGCGACGATTGCAACGCCTGCGCGGATCCAGCCGCAGGTCGCCAGCTTCTACCCCGAAGTGATGACACTGCCCCTGCCCGACGACGACACAGGCGCGTTTACGCCGAAAGGCGCACAGTGGCTCACCGAACGCCTCACGCGCTTCAGCGTCCTCGCGCTCGGTCCGGGACTGGGGCAACACGAATCGACGGGCAAAGCGGTGCTGGAGCTGCTCAGCGCGTGGTGTGCGTTGGAGCGTCCGCTGGTCATCGACGCCGACGGGCTGAACTGGCTGGCGCGGCTCGGCGCGGAGACGCCCTTACCCACCCCCACCGTGCTGACGCCCCACCCCGGCGAAGCCGCGCGACTGCTGCAGATTGAGACCCACCAGATTCAGTCCGACCGCTACAGCAGCGCGGAGCTGATACGCGAGCGCTATCGGGCGACCTGCGTATTAAAAGGCGCGTACACAGTGATTGCAAGCGAAGAGGGGTTGTGGATAGCCCCGTTTGCCGAGCCGAGCTTGGCGACGGGCGGTTCGGGCGATGTGCTAACGGGGGCAATCGCGGGCTTGCTCGCGCAGGGGCTATCGCCGATGCACGCGAGCGCACTGGGCGTCTGGCGACACGGCGCGGCGGGGCAACGCTTCGCCTGCGCGGGACGATGCAGCTACACAGCAGAGGAGTTGAGCCGAGCGTTATGAGCCTACTCGGACGCGCTCGCTTTGCGGAACGCCACTAACGAATCGGAGACAAAGTTGCCCACTCGCCAGCCGACGCCCTCTTGGTTGGCAAGTTGCTCCGTCTCTGGATGCGCCCACTCCATACCTATCACGACAGGCATCACTTCCAGCCCCGCTTGGCGTAGCGGCTCGGCGCGACGCTTGGCGCGCAACACATCGTACTTGTCCACCTTGAGCGAAATTTCCGCCACTGCGACATGGTTGCCCTTCCACCAGATAAGGTCGGCGTTCAAGGGGTCGTCTTCGTCGGGCACATCGCCGTCAAGCACGCCCCCCTGCATGAGCCACTCCACCACTTGACGATAGACATGCTCGTGGGTTTTGGGTGAACCGCTCTCGCCCACGCCGAAGATGCGCACTGCGCGGCGCACAATCTTGCGCTCGTAATCCTCGCCAGCGCGTCGGGCTTCCTCGCCGCGCCGCCAGTCCTGCAAACTTTTCACATCCTGTCGCAGTTCGCCAACTTCTTGGCGCGTTTCCCCAAGTTCCTGTCGCAGTTCGCCGACTTCTTGGCGCGTTTCCCCAAGTTCCTGTCGCAGTTCGCCGACTTCTTGGCGCGTTTCTCCAAGTTCTTGGCGCAGTTCGCCGACTTCTTGGCGCGTTTCCCTGAGTTCTTGGCGCGTTTCCCCAAGTTCTTGGCGCAGTTCACCGACTTCTTGGCGCGTTTCCCTGAGTTCTTGGCGCAGTTCACCAACTTCTTGGCGCGTTTCCCTGAGTTCTTGGCGCGTTTCTCCAAGTTCCTGCCGCAGTTCGCCGACTGCTTGCTCTACCTTGTCTAACCGTTGGTCGACTCGGTCGAATCGCTGGTTAACTTCTTCACGGAACTCGCGAAACTCTTGAGGCAGGTTGATGAGTTCGTCGGTTAGCACGGCGCGGCGGAACGACTCGCGCAGCCGTTCGTTTTGATGCATCAGGCGCGTGATGACCTGTTCGTCGAGTATCTGCTCAGCAAGCGCAACCCGTAGCTCCAGGTTGTCTTGAAGCAGCTCGGTCAGTGCCTTCAAATCGTCGAGCGTGAACGCCATCGTTGGGATTATACCTTGTTTTGTGCAGTTATGGCGTTGCGCAGGGCTTCAGCG
>CALGZO010000105.1 GCA_937934465.1 uncultured Fimbriimonadales bacterium
CCAACGGCAGTACGGTAGGGGCGGGCGCGCCAATCGGACGGCTCGGCAGCACGGGCAGATCTACAGGTCCGCACCTGCACTACGAACTGCGCTACATGACCGTCCAGAACGGCACGATTACAGCGTTCGGCAATCGTATCCAAGTCTTGAACAACCCCCGCATCCGCATGAGCGGACAACCGCTTCGGGTGGATACCAGCTGCCGACTATCGGGACTGGGGTATGTCGGACCAACCATTACAGGTACAGCATCGGTCTCCAGCGTGCCTGCCAACATCAATGGCAGCTGCTCGCCCAGACCCAACTGTCCGAACCGACTTGATGAGGACGACACGGAAATACCCGTCGAGGGCGGCGATCGGTCGGTAGAGCCGCTGCCTGAAGAGATTATCATCTACTTGGCAGACATCGATGGCAGTGGCTGCGTGGATGACACCGACCTGATTGCCTTGCTTATCCGATTCGGCGAAACGGTTGATAGCGCAGAGGACATCAACTGGGACGGCATCGTGGACGATGCTGACCTAATTACCCTGTTGATGGACTTTGGCGTGGGTTGCTCCAACGATACATAACATACGGTATAATTCTCGCTCGCGCCTATCTCCTCAAGGGCAGCAGAGGATGGAGGTATGGGAGTATTCTCGCGATGTGGCGCGGCGTGGCGGTGGGGACTCGCATGCTTGCTGATTGCTCCACCGATAGTAAGCGAGGGTCGCGCTGTGTGTGCCGCTCAGGATTGCATGGCGTTGCATGCTCAAGGCGCTGGACGCGCGTTGATTGTGCGAGACCCCGCCGCTGGCAATCTCCAGCTCGCGGCGCGCTTGGAAGCCGCCTTACAGCAACAGGGGCTGGAGACTGTTTCGATCTCGCTGGACGCGCTTGCCGACTTGTCCTGGCAAAGCTCCCCTACGCTGCGCTTGCTCGTGTTGCCCAACGGTCGGCGTCTCCCCGCCGCGGCGAAGGAGTCTATCGTTGGGTTTTTGCAAAGCGGAGGGAAGTTGGTCGCCTTCGGTGCGCCGCTTTCTGCAGAGCCGATGGTGAAAGTGGCGGGCGAATGGGTTGCGCTGCATGCCCTCAAAGAGCAGCGCAAGCATCGGCTCCAATTGCGCCCCCTCTTGCCGACTCTGGACGCAGACGCGCTTAGCCGATGGGAATACTATTCGAATCGCGCTGACCCCACGCACCGCGTCGCGCTGGAGACTCCCACGGGGCTTGACCACGCCCCCGTCGCGCTCCGCATGGAGTTCACTTTGGACGAGTGGTCGGTTTTTCTGCACCCATTTGAACGCACGCCGTTCGCGGAGGGGCACACGCTGACCAGTTTTTGGGTGAAAGGCTCGGCTCAGGCGAAGCAGATGGTTGTCGAGTGGCGCGAGGCGGACGGCAGTCGCTGGTTCGCCCACATCCCCCTTACGCCCGAATGGCGGCAAGTAGTTTTATCGCCTGAGGATTTCGCTTACCGCACCTACAGCCCCACGGGCACTCAGCGGGGCTATGCGGGCGATCGGTTCAACCCACGCAACGCGAGTGCGCTGATGGTGGGGATGGAAGCGGCAGAGCGCGGGCACCACACCATCTGGATTGCGGATTTGGGAGTAGCGCCCGACCCGTTTGAAGGGGTTAAGACCGATTTTGCGCCGCCTGTGCTGGAGATGCTCGCGCCTGACTATAAACTCTACCCGCTGCCTGTGGCTCCGCCGTCTGAAGGGGGAGCCGAGCTGCGCTTGGGCGGTTTCGGGCGGGCAGCGCTGCCTTCGGACGCCCTCGCGCCGATTGCCCGCTGGCGTGGCTTGGGCTTCACCGCCAACGCGCGCGCGATGCGCCTGCGAACGCTGGTCGCCGCCGAGATGGATGGGGTCGAACGCGGCGCCCTCATCTGGATGGTTCAGCACGCCGCACCCCCCTACCCCCACGCTGCGTGGCTGGTCTTCGGCTCCGCCGACGAGACCTTCTGGCTCAATCACTGGCATCTGGCGCAGCACGCCCTGACGCACGCGCTCGACCAGTGGCGGCACGGGGTCTGGCTCCTTGAAGCAGGGAGCGACCGATTCACGCTCTACCCTGATGAAACCGCCCAGCTGGGCGCGACCATCCTAAGCGACTCCGAGACGCCCCCGCAAACCGAGATACGGTTCACCCTCCTTCGGCAGGAGCAGGTCGCCTTCCAGCACACCGCAATCGTTCCGCTCGACCAGCGCGGCGCCGCCACAATCAGTTTGCCCATCCCTCCGCTGCCGATGGGCGAGTACCAAGTGCAAGCGCAGCTGATTGTTGCTCAGCGCGTGGTCGACGAGGTTCACCACACGCTTACGGTGGCGGCGCGTCCGCAGTTGGCAGACGCTTCCCCCATTCGGGTTGAAGATGGGCAGTTTGTGGAGCAGGGTGCAGGTGGAGTGCGCCGCTGGTTTGCGTTCGGCGTCAACTTCTGGCCCCGCTATGTGGCAGGGATGGAAGAGGCAGACTATTGGCGGTTCTGGCTCGACCCCAGCAACTACGACCCCGAGCTGGTAGAGCAGGACCTGCGCCTTGTGAAGGCGTTGGGCATGAACTGCGTCAGCGTTCAGTACCTCAAGGTGCGCCAAGCACTGCCGCTGCGCGACTTTCTGCGTCGCTGCCAGGCGCACGGGATTAGGGTCAACCTGTATGTGGACGGGCTGCACCCGCTCTATTTTCAGCCTGAGTTAGCGCAAGAGTTGATGCAGGCGGCGTTTTTGGCGAGTCAACCGACGCTATTCGCCTACGATCTTGCGTGGGAGCCTATCTGGGGCGACTACACTCAGCGTCGTGCGCACGAGAGCGCGTGGCGGGTGTGGCTTGTGGAGCAGTACGGGAGCCTTGAGTCCGCCGAGCGAGACTGGGGCTACGCGCTGCCGCGCGATGAGGCGGGTCGCCCGACTGTGCCCCGCGATGAGCATCTGCTCCAAGATGGCGCATGGCGCGTGATGACCGCCGCCTACCGACGCTTCTTAGACGATTACGGCAGCCGTCTCTACCGTCGGGTGCGTCGGTTTGTCAAGAGCCTTGACCCGAACCGCTTGTTGGGCGCACGCACGGGGTACGGCGGCGGCCCCTTCGGCGCGGAACCGTTCACCCCCTTCGACCACACCACCGGCGCGAAGCACTTGGACTTCATTTCGCCAGAGGCGTGGAGCTTGGCGTGGCTGGCTCAGGGCGACGCGGAGCAGTTCGCGCGTGCGCCTTTCATCACTGCCTACGCACGCTGGGCAGGTAAGGGCAAACCCGTACTCTGGGCGGAGTTCGGACTCACCTTGCGCTACGGCGCGTTCTCGCTGGATTGGTATCGCGACACGGCGCGCTTGAACGCCCAAGCCAGCCTATACGAATCCTTTTATCAGCTCGTGCAGACCAGCGACGCCGACGGCGCGGTGGCGTGGTGGTTCCCAGGAGGCTACCGAATCGATGAACGCAGCGATTTCGGGATTGTGAACCCCGATGGGGGACTCCGGCCCGCGGCTCAGGTCGCCCAGCGATGGAGCGAAATCCTTACCCGCCCGCCCCAACGCCCCGCGCATACGCCTACTGCGACCATCCGCATCGACCGCGACGAAGACGCACGCGGCGCCAGCGCACTCTGGCGAAAACACGGCGATGCCGTCGCACAAGCGGTGCGTGAGGGGAAAAAAGTCGTCTTGGTGTCGGACGGCATCGGGACAACCTCCGACAACGCGCCCGCACTTGCGATTGGGAACACGCCTTGGACGCCTGGCAAGCCCCCGAAATTCCTCAACGGTGAAATCAACGCCGTATGGGTCTCTGCCGACGGTCAAAACTGGCAGGAGGTCGCCCTGCCCATCCTGAGCGAGGAGCCTGCGGTCGTGACGCTTCCCCAGAGCCGCTCGGTGCTGCTGCGTGTGGAGTTGGGCAACACGGGCGACGCCACATGGCTGCCGCCGAGCGAGTGTGGCGCCCCACAGCGAGGTGTGCAGCTGCGCGTGAGCGTGGAGGGCGGCGAGACGGTTGTTATGCCGATTCCGCGCCGTGTGGAACCCTACGACGACATCACGCTGGAGCCGATTGCTCTTACGCGCCCAGCGACCGACGCGCCTGTGCGCTTCACCGTGCGGCTGGTCTGGAACGGCGCAGGGTTCGGCGAGCAAGCACGCTGCGTAATCCTACCCCCTCAAAAGCAATAACCGCTCCGCGCAAGTGGAGCAGCAGACTCCGCAGGCAGGCGTGTAGGTATCCTATAACCCGTCTATGAAAACGGCTGTCGCCCAACGCGCTATCTTCTGGGTCTGGTTCCCTCTGGCGTTGAGTTTTACCTTGATGATGCTGGAATCGCCCGTCACGAACGGGGTGCTGGCGCGCTTTGCCGAGCCGTCGGTTCAGATAGCGGGGTTCGGCGTGGCGTTGGGGCTGTCGCTACTGATTGAAAGCCCAGTGATTATGCTGTTGGCGACGGCGATTGCGCTGGTGGGCGGGCGCGAGTCGTTTTATGCTGTCTTGCGCTTCGTGCTGACGCTGATGATAGGTCTCACCGCGCTGACCGCGCTGATTGCCTTCACACCGTTGTATGAGGTGATTGCGTTGCGCGTGCTGGGGTTGCCCGAGCGGGTGGCGAGTGCGGGGCGCGTGGCGATGCAGGTGATGCTGTTGTGGACGGCGGCGATTGGCTGGCGGCGGTTCCTGCAGGGCGTGCTGGTGCGCTACGGCGGCGCGCGGTTCGTCAGCTGGGGCACGGCAATCCGCTTGGTGAGTATCGTGGCGGTGGGGGTGGGGCTACTGTGGTGGAACGGGTTGCCTGGAGCGGTAGCGGGCGCGTGCATGGTGATGGCGGGGGTGATTGTGGAGGCGGTCGCGGCGACGCTGTTCGCGCTGCCGATGTTGCGGGAGCAGGTGCTGAGTCGTTATGAGTCGGGCGCGCCCTTGTCGCAGCGCGCCATCTGGAAGTTCCACCTGCCGCTGGCGGGCACGACGCTGCTGACGCTGCTGGTGCATCCGCTCACGGCGGCGGCGTTGGCGCGGCTTCCCCAGCCTGAGCTTGCGATTGCCGCGTGGCAGGTGGTGTTCGGCTCGCTGCTCGCGTTGCGCAGCTGGGGCTTCGCCCTGCAGGAGGCGAGCGTGGCGACGCTGCAGCAGGGGACGCCTCCACGCGAACTCCTGCGCTTCACGCACAAGGTCGCGCTCGGCACAACGCTCGCGCTGGGGCTGTTGGCGTTCACGCCGCTGTCTCCGCTATTCACACAACGGCTGCTCGCGTTGCAGGGCGACTTGGCGACGCTTGTGGCGTTCGGGTTGCAGACCTGCCTCTTGCTGCCTGCGCTTACAGCGTACGGCTCCTACCTGCGCGGCGCGCTTATCAGCGCGAAACGCACGCCTGTCGTCTCCAAAGGGATGGCGATTAACCTCTCCGTGAACGCCATCGGGCTGATGGGCGGCGTCATTAGCGCGCGTATGCTGGGCGTCAGCGATGCGCAGAGCGCGCTGCTGGTGGGCGTCGCCGCGTTCCAAGCCGCAGCCATCGTGGAAGCCCTCTACCTGCTCCGACTCAGTTGTTCCAGCCCAGATGCCCGTTAATAGAAATTGTGTAGACCGCCTGACCCGTGACCAGGTGATAAATCGCCAGCGGCATATCGATGGCGAACTCGCCCAAAATCACGCCAATCGCCACCGCGCGTAACTTCTCGTAGCCCTGCAAGCCGAAATAGCGGTTCACAAAGAGCTTAATCATCAGCACAATCCCCAAACCGAACCACACATAGTCGATGCCGAAGTTCATCGAGAGCGCGTAGCCCGCAGGGTGTATCGGAAAGCCGGGGATACGGTATCGGATGAAGTCCAGCAGCAACACGAAGCTAAACGCGCCTGTGAAGAAGGCGATCGCGGTGGCATTCGGTGGGTAGCGGTTGTCGGCGAGCTGGGTGATCACGCCTGCCATGCCGCCCCCCATGTCGGGCGCGCCGTCGCGATAGTAGCGATTGATACTGAAGAACTCGCCCAAGAAGATGCCCAGCACAATCGCCGCCGCCATCACCACAAACAGCGCGCGCTGGTTCAAACGCGCGATCTCGCCCATCTTCATCGACTCCAGCTGGTACGGCATCGGGTGCGTGCGGTGCAGGCGGTTCATGAAGTGGAAGGTGGTCATCAGCTTGGCAATCGTCGACTCGGTCAGGTTCTGCGTGCCTGTGAAGGCAATCATCAGTTGGTGCGGTCCCATGAACGCCATTTCGTGGATGGGCGCGCCCAGTTGCGCACGCAAGCGCGCCACCACCACGCTGAACGCCATAAACAGCAGCACATAGAGCGTCACCAGCCACCAGGGCAGCCCGACCGCGACGCCCAAGCCAATCAGCCCTGTGAGGCTGGCAATCAGCCCGATGAACGCCCAGCGCGCGGAGACGGCGTAGCCCGCTTCGGGGTTCTCGCCTGTTTTAATCTCGTTCCAAATCTGTTTGAGGTAGCCGCGCGAGGCGAACACGACGCTCACGAACAGCCCCAGAAACGCGCCCCACGACTGCTCGCTGAAATACGGCGGCTGCGGCACCAGAAAGCCCCCGCCGAATACGCCCTGCTCGTACCCCATCGCCGCTGTAATCACCTGCATCCCCTTGCGCACGAAGTAGAACAGCACGCTGGAGAACAGCAAATCGTTCGGCACGAACACGCCAATCGCCGCCATGTAGGGGAACAGCCCCACAGGGATCCAACCCACCTGATTCCACGGGGGGCTGGTGAAATACTCGTTCAACGCCGCCAGGAACCGCACATTAATGCGCGGGATCCACGGGAAGAACACATGCAAGCCGTTGATGACGCCAATCAGCACGGTCACGGCGAACGCGCTCCACAAGTAGCGACTGCGCCACAGGGGCGACTGTGGCTGGCACAGCAACATCGGCACTTGAATAATCGGGAAGGCGAGACGCTCCTGCTGGGTCCATAGGCGGCGCATCAGCGCGTTCAAGCACAGCATCGCCAGCGTCGCGAAGCCGAACAGCCCCATCCACCCCAAGAAAATCGGCAACCACACCCCCAGCTTACTCAGCGCGTAGGGGAACTTGTAGCCGCCGATGCCGTACTCGCGTATCGGCTCGGCTTCCGTGTGGAACAGCCACGGGGTCAGATGCGGAATCACGCGGTTGCGGTAGGTATCGTTGTATTCCGCGTAGAGACCGAACGAGTGCCATAGGGGAGCGCACACATTCATCCATTCGGACGCCATCGCCGTGCCCACAAACAGAATCGTGAAAATCACCACCAAATCGGGCGTCTCCAGCAGCCAGCGACGGAACAGTAGCCGCCCGATTGCGTTCAGCAGCGCCACCACCATCAGCGTCGCCACGGGCGGTATCATCAGCGAGAAGATGACGCTCAACACAATCTCCACCGCCCAGTAGGTGGTGAACGGCAGCAACGCAAAGCCTATCAACAGCCCCCGCAGCCGTAGCCCGCGCGCCCGCTCAATCGTCGGCGTGCTGAGTAGCCCGTCGGACTGCGCCTGCGGAGACTCTTGCGTCACAGTCTTGATAGACATACACAGGCATAATACTGCACACGCCTGAAAATTCCTGCTAAGTTGACGCGCGTGTCTTCGTCCGTCCTTCACAGCGGGTGAACCCGATGCGAGTTTACCGTGTATCTGCCAAGCCGCACCCTGTATTTGGCGGCTACCGCTTGGGGGGCGTCTGGTTCCCGAACGCGCCCGAGTTCGTGACGCTGCGTGAGACCGAGCTCACCGACGCGATTCGCAACTGCCCCCTACTACAAATCGAGGAGGCAACCGACGATGCGACAAACGATTCTCCGATGGAGCTGGCAATTCATCAAGCCGATTCTGCTGCGCTGGCTACGCGAACGCGCTCTGAGACTGCCCGAACAACAGCGCGACGCGCTCGCGCAACGACTGGGCGCGCCCGTGCAAACCGTCGAACAGATTGAGACCGCCCTGCGTCAACTCACGCTGTATCAACTGGAACGCTGGACACCCTGACGGAGGCGACCGATGCTCACCGTGACACGCGCCGATGTGAAACGCAAGTTGCGCCTAACCACCAACGCCTACGACGCCGAGATCGACGCGCTGATTGCCGAGATGCTTCCTGCCCTGCGCTACGCGATTGAACCGAGCTATCTGAACACTGGCGATGCGGACTTGCTGGCGACGCTGAACTTGGGCGCGTTGGAAATCATCGCGGGCGAGATGCATGCCACGCTCGCCCGCGAGCTCGGCGCGCTCGTAGGGTTTCGGCTCGGCTGGCTACAAGTGTCGCCCGCGCTCCCACGCAACCCTGCCGACCCCAGCCGACTCAAAGCGCAGGGCTACGCCCGCCTAAAACCGTTCCTCAAACGCGACGCGCAGCTGCTGTTCCTCTACAAACCCCGTGAGGAGGCGGACGAATGACCATCCTACACGAGTGTCTGAACTACTGGCTGCAACGCTACGGCGAGCCGTTCCAAGTGGGCGCGCAGTCCTATCGGGGCGTCTTCTTCCAGCCGCCTGCTGGGCTGCTCCGCTGGCACTTCAGCCCTGACGACCTCAGCACGCTGCCGCGCCCCCTGTGGGCAATCGCGCTCACGGCGAACCTGCCCGTCAACGCTACCCTCACTTGGCGCGGCGCCGCCTACCGCACCCTCAAACTCACCGAATTCCGCCTCGACGCGCAGACCATCTACCGCATCGCGCTGATACAACCGCTCCCCTGAACAACGCGCCGCGCCATTAGGTATACTTCCATATGGTTATGAGGTCGCGCGGCGCGCCTGCCGCGCCCACACTGTAGCTAAGGAGGAGCAACGAACTTGAGCAAGATAGGCGTTGGCTTTATCGGAGCGGGCGGAATCGCCCAAGGACAACACATGCCCAACTACGCCAAACTTTCCGACCGTGTGGAAATGGTCGCTGTGGCGGACATCAACGAGTCGAGCGCACGCGCCGCCGCCGAGCGGTTCCATATCCCGCATGTCTACACCGACTATCGTGAGATGTTGCAGCGCGACGACATCCACGCCGTGGTGGTCTCCACGCCCAACTTCGCGCATCGCGACGCCGCCATCGCCGCGCTGGAAGCAGGCAAGCATGTCCACTGCGAGAAGCCACTGGCGCGCAACGCTCGCGAAGCGCGTGAAATGACGCAAGCCGCCCGACGCACTGGCAAACTGCTGCATGTGTCGCTCCAGTGGCGCTTCTCAGCTCCCGCACAGTTCCTACACAAGTATATAGTGGAAGAGGGCAACATCGGCGAGGTGTATTACGCCCGCGCACACGCGCTGCGTCGGCGCGGCATTCCCGGCTGGGGCGTGTTCATCGATAAAGAGAAACAGGGCGGCGGACCGCTCATCGATATCGGCGTCCATATCCTCGATACGACCCTCTGGCTGATGGGCTATCCCAAACCCGTCGCCGCGTTCGGCGCAACCTATGTCAAGTTCGGCAATCGCCCCGATGTCGTCGGACTGATGGGGCAGTGGGACCACACCAAGTTCACCGTCGAGGACTTCGCCGTCGGGCTGATACGCCTCGAGAACGGCGCGACCATAACGCTGGAGTCGAGCTTTTGCGCGAACATCGAGCGCGACGAGTTCAACACGCTGCTGCTGGGCGACAAGGGCGGCGTGTTCGCCGACCCGCTGAGCGAGCGACCCGTGCGCATCGCCACCGAGCAGAACCGCACCCTGTATAATATCGAACCCGCGCACCTGCCCAGCGCAAACTCCTATCAGGCGAATGTGGAGGCGTTCGTGGACGCCGTTATCCACAATAAACCCGCGCCTATCCCCGCCGAACATGGCTTCTACCTGAACGCGATTATGGACGCCATCTACGAATCTTCCGAAACGGGGCGCGAGGTCGTCATCGATGTGTCTTTAGATTAGTTGCGTTTCGGTTGCTCGCCGCGCTCGGAACGCCCCCTGCATTAGGCGCACCTGTCGTTCCGAGCGGCAGGCGAGCAATCGCTTGGACAGAATGTGAACTCGCTCTCGGCGTTCTGGGCGTTGGTGGTGATGGCGGGCTTCGCCGAGCTGGGCTATGTCACGCTCAACATCTCCGCGATGCCCGTCTATTTACGCGAGACGGTTGGGCTGGGCGAGTCGACGATTACCGCTGTTGGCTCCGTTTTCCTGCTCACGGAGGCGGTCTTTCGTGCGCCGATGGGGCTGCTCAGCGACCAGATAGGCAGGCGGCGGCTGATTGTGCTGGGTCCGCTGCTGACCGTGTTCACCTCGCTGGCGACGCTTTTGGCGAGCCATCCGCTCCACTTTATTGGTTTGCGCGCGATTGACGGCTTGGGCGCGGCGATGCTGTGGCCCGCCGTCTACGCCGCAATCGGCGACGCCGTGCCCCCCCACAAACGCGCTTGGGCGATGAGCTTCCTGAACATGACCTACATGTCGGGCGTCGCGCTCGGACCGCTGGCAGGCGGCTTGGCGAACGACCTCACAGGCGCGAAGCAGGCGTCGTTCTACCTCACGGCGTGCCTCTTCACGGCGGCGACCTTCATCGCGTGGCGGTTCTACCCCAACGATGGACACCCACGCGCCGACAAACCGAACACGCCTGCAGAAACCCTCTCGCCTCGCGCCCTGATTCGTGTGTTGCGCGTCGCTCCGGGACATATGTTGCTCGCGTTCGTGGTCTTTTTCGGCGTCGGGCTGATTATGTTGCTGGTCAAGCTCTATGCGATGGACGAGTTCGGCGTGAGCGAGACGCTGTTCGGCGTGGGGCTGGTCGTGCCTGCGTTGGCGATTGCAGGTCTCAGCGTGCCGTTGGGGCGGCTGGCGGATCGGCTGGGGCGCACGCGCAGTATCCGTTGGGGGCTGAGCCTGGCGGCGGTTGTGCTGTGGAGCGTGGTCGCGCCGTCGCAGCCCCCGATTGCGTGGGTGCTGCTTGCGGCGGGGCTGGGCGCGGTCTGTTTCGTGCTGACCTTCGCGGCGTGGATGGCGGAGCTGAGCGAGATCGACCCTGCGCGGCGCGGCGTAATTTTGGGCGCGGCGGGCGCAGCGCAGGGCGTCGGCAGCATTCTGGGCGCACTGCTGGGCGGCTACCTCTATGAGCATGTGCCCCTCGCGCTGGGCGCGGTGCAAATCCCGTCGCACCGCACCCCATTTATTGGCTGCGCACTGATGCTCACGCTCGGCGCGATGCTCAGCTGGCTCGTGCTGAAGCGCGACGCCGCCCCTAACGCAACGCCTCCTCCAACGCGACCTTAGCGTCCGTGCGCGAGTCCCGATACTTTACAATCACGGGCGCATACAGTTGCACGCCGTGCTGCTGGGCGAACGCGCCCGACGCAGGGCGACTGCCCGCCGCCACCACCGCGCGCTCTGGCACGATGAGCGGCAGGTCGCCCTCCGCGCGTATCACACGCCCATGCGCCAAATCGTACAGCGGCAGCGAGCGCGTGAGGATGACCCCCGCGCCCACCACCGCCCCGCGCTTGACTATCGTGCCCTCGAACACGCCTGAGCAGCCGCCAATCAGCGCGTCGTCCTCGATAATCACCGGCAGCGCGCCCGCAGGCTCCAGCACGCCCCCGATTTGGCAACCCGCGCTGAGATGCACCCGCGCGCCGATTTGCGCACACGAGCCGACCAGCGTATGCGAGTCGAGCATTGTGCCCTCGCCCACATATGCGCCCACATTCACATAGGTGGGGGGCATCACGACGACGCCCGCGCCGAGATACGCGCCGCGCCGTACGGTCGTGCCGCCGGGCACGAGCCGCACGCCGTCGTTGAGACCGAACACGCGCGGCGGCAACAGATGCCGATCCAGAAACTCCGCGCCGCCCCAGCGCATCGGCGTCAACTTGCCCAGTCGGAACCCCAACAAGATACCCTGCTTCACCCAGCGGTTCACGCGCCAGCCTGTCGGGCTATCGGGGTCGGGTTCGGCAGCGCGCGCCTCGCCGCGCTCCAACGCCTCCAGCAACGCCTCTACCAGCGACTCGTGCGCCTCGCCTGCTTGATAGGCGCGTTCGATCGCCGTCGCTAACTCCGTCATAGCGCGCTCCACTAAACACTCCCAGCGACAGCGAGAGGCGACTCGACGCCCATCGTGCGCAGCAACTCGCGCAGACGCTCGCGCGTGCGCTCGCTCACAGGCGTCAGCGGCAAGCGCAGATGCTCTTCTATAAGCCCCAGCATCGCCATCACGCATTTCACGGGCGCGGGGTTCGTCTCCCAGAAGTTCGCCTGCATCAGCGGCTGCAGCCGATAGTGCCACGCGCGCGCGGTCTCGGCGTCGCCCTGCAGCGCGGCGCGCACCATCCGACTCGTCCAAGCGGGCAACTCGTTGCCAATCACTGAAATCACCCCGTCGCCGCCCATCAGTATCGTCGCCGCAGCGAAGATGTCGTCGCCCGCGTACACCGCAAAGCCCTCCGGACGACTCCCGAGTATCTCCAACGCTTGGATGAGGTTGCCGCTCGATTCCTTCACCGCGACCACATGGGGCACTTCATAGGCAACGCGCAGCACCACCTCGGGCAGGTAGTTGCGCCCCGTGCGCGAGGGCACATTGTAAAGGATGATGGGAATATCGGCGGCTTCGGCAATCGCGGCATAGTGGCGCACCAGCCCTTCGGGTTCGGGCTTGTTGTAGTAGGGCGTGACGGACAGCACGGCGGTCGCGCCTGCGCGTTTGGCGTGTTGCGCCAGTCCAATCGCCTCGTGCGTGGCGTTGCTCCCTGCGCCCGGACACACAGGCACGCGCCCGTTCGCCTGCTCCAGCACGATGTCCATCACGCGCCGATGCTCCTCGTGGGTCAGCGTTGCGCCCTCGCCCGTCGAACCGACAGGCAACAGCGCGTCGACGCCCGATTCAATCAACCAATCGACTAAGCGGCGCATGCGGGGTTCGTCCACAGCCCCGTCGCGCGTGAACGGCGTGACCATCGCCACGCCCAAGCCTCGAAACGGTATCGTTCGCATCAATCTGCCTCCGTAGGTGTGAGTATCTCGGTCAGTACCTCCTGAAAGGTGTAGAAGCCCGTGCGTCCACGCAGCCATTCGGCGGCTCGGACGGCGCCATACGCGAAGCCGTCGCGACTTTTGGCGCGGTGCGTGATTTCGAGCCAGTCGTAGGGACCGTCCAGCAGCACGCGATGGGTTCCGAACTCGCTACCGACGCGCAGTACCCCCACGCAGAACTGCGTTTCGGGCAGTGGGTGGTTGGGGGGCGCGGGGTAGACGGCTTCGCGCGGCGGGTTCAGGGCGTGTTGCAGTCGCTGCGTGAGTGCGCGCGCTGTGCCGCTGGGGGCGTCCGCCTTGCCCCGATGATGAATCTCCTCAATCGCCACATCCCAGCCGTCCAACCGCAACAGCTGCGCCGCGAGTGCGACGGCGTAATGCATATACAGTTGCACGGCGATGGAGAAGTTCGGCGCGTACAGCACTGCGCCGCCCGATTGTTGCACGCGCTGGGCGAGGGCGTCGCGTTGCGCGTCCCAGCCTGTCGTGCCAATCACGAGGGGGCGCGCCGTGTGCAGCGCCAGCGCGATATTCGTCTCGACGGCGTCGGCGTGCGAGAAGTCGATCAGCGCGTCGGCGGTTTCGGCAATCGCCGTGCGTTCAGCGTTGGGCGTCGCGCGCCCCATCACGCCGACCACAGTGTGCCCGCGCGCCGTCGCCACTCGCTCAACCGCCTGTCCCATCCGTCCGTAGCCAATCAGCGCGATACGCATGGCGTTCTCTCCGTGTTCAGGGGGTTCATCGAGCGAGGGGGCGCGTTCGTCGAGTCGGCGGTAGCCTGTCTCGAGTAGCGCTCCGCTTTGCCCTATGCAAAGCGACAGTCTGCAAGGTATTCCCTTACAGCCCAGCGACGCGCGCGCCGAGTGCGCATCGCTTCGGCGGTCAGCCCTTTCGGCGTCGTTCTACGGCGTCGGCGCGCCTCCCAACGCTTACTGATGCTGTCCCGCGCCTCTACTCGGCGAATCCCAGCATAGTGTACCCTATCCTATCGCACGCCCAGCAACAGCTCCATCGTCAGCTGGTCTAACCGTTCGTAGTGGTAGCCCTGTGCGCCGAGCGCGGCGCGGTCAAACGAGTGCGCTTTCAGCCACGCGGCGTTCTCCGGCGAGTAGCGCATCCGCTCCTGCAACGCCACATCCCACTGGCGCACTTGCGCGAGCAGCTCCTGAATCTCGGCGTCCTGATTGAACCGCTCTGCCTTCTCCTTCAAGATGAGATAGGTGCGCATGCAGCCTTTGGCGAACTCCCACACGCCCGATTCGTCTTCCGTACGGTAGGCGTGCGCGTCGAAGTGGCGCGGTCCGCTGTACCCGTTATCCTCCAGCAGCTTCACCAAGAAGAACGCGCCCTTGATATCCTCTGCGCCAAACCGAAAGTCTTGGTCGTAGCGGGTTAGCTTCTGCGCGTTGAGGTCGATATGGAACAGTTTGTTCCGTTCGAGGGCTTGGGCGACGGCGTGCGTGAAGTTCAGCCCCGCCATGTGTTCGTGGGCGACTTCGGGGTTCACACCGCACATCGTGGGGTCGTCTAAGGTCTCGATGAAGGCGAGCATCGCGCCGACAGTGGGCAGGAAAATGTCGCCGCGCGGCTCGTTGGGCTTCGGCTCCAGCGCGAACTTGAGCGCGTAGCCCTGATCCTTCACATAGTGGATGAGGAAGTTCATACACTCGCGATACCACTGCAGGGCTTGGACGGGGTCTTTGGCGGCGTCGGTCTCTGTGCCTTCGCGTCCGCCCCAGAACACATAGATTTCCGCGCCGAGCTCTACCGCGAGGTCAATCGCGTGCATCGACTTCTGCAGGGCGTAGGCGCGCACTTTCGGATCGTTGCTGGTGAACGCGCCGTCTTTGAACGCGGGGTCGCTGAACAGGTTGGTCGTGCCCATCACCAAGCGCATGTTATAGTCGTTGAGGGCTTGTTTGAACTCGCGCACGATGGCGTCGCGCTCGGCGGGCGTGGCGTCGATAGGCACGAGGTCGTTATCGTGCAGGTTCACGCCCCACGCGCCCAACTCCGAGAGTTTCTGCACGATGCGCGTGGGCGCAATGCGCGGGCGCACAGGCTCACCGAACGGGTCGCGCCCCACATTCCCCACCGTCCACAGCCCGAAAGTGAACTTATGCTCTGGCTTCGGCGTGTAATCACTCATCTAACTCACCTCGGCTGCGTGTTTCGCCCCAAACGCGACGGTTCCTGCTTCAGGCGACGAAAAACCCACGCGACGCGGTGGAGAGCAGGGTGAAGATAGCTCCCCAGACGCGCCAA
>CALGZO010000106.1 GCA_937934465.1 uncultured Fimbriimonadales bacterium
CTTGACTTTTTAAGGTATAATCCGTTAGAATTATGCGACCTTTGGCAGGAATCGGGCAGCAGGGCGCGAATCTTGTTTGCCTACCACTGCCAGAGTGAAGGAGGCGACACACCATTGGCACAAATACAGGTTCGTCAGAACGAGTCGATTGACAACGCGCTCAAACGCTTCAAGCGAGCGTTGGAGCAGAGCGGCATCTTGCAGGAGTATAAGCGTCACACGCACTACGAGAAGCCGAGCGAGCGGCGTCGGCGTCAGAAGCAGCGGCGACGCAAGAAGTAGTATGTCAGACAAGCGATGCGCGTGCTGAGTCGGAGTTCGCGGCGCGGGGTTCGCACAGGCAACGCGCGTCAACCGCTTTGGAGACGCTGGCAGACATCGTGGCGCGCTCCTTTGGCGTTGGGCGCGCTGGCTGTGCTGATGCTCCTGCTGCTCAACGGCGAGCTGCGCACGCTGCCGTCCACGATTCTACCGCGCACACTCGTCGCCGTTGCGCAGGTGGGGTTGCTCACAGCGTTTTTCCACCTTACAGGGCTACTGCGCCCGACGGGGCTGGCGCTCCGCTCGCCGATTGCGCACAGCACGCGCGAGACGGGTCTCGTCCTCACTGCGCTGATAGGCTTCTTCAGCCTGCTGGGCGTGCGCGCGGCGTCGCTGGTGGGTCAGGGCGCGACGCTCCACGCCGAGCTGGGGTATCTGGCGTTCGCGCCGCTGGTCGCTGGCGGCATGCTGCTGAGCGTTCTCATTCATCCCCTGCTCGCCCTCTACACTTTCGCTGTGCTGCTGGGCGGCGTGGCGGTCGCGCTGCAGTTGCCTATCCATACGCTTGCGGCGGTCGGATTGGCAGGCTGGAGCGCGATTTTAGCGATTGCTCCGATGCGTCGGCGGAACCACCTATTTATCGCGGGCGCGCTGCTGAGCGGGTTGCTCGCGCTGACGGCGTTCGGCGTGAGTTTCGCGGGCGCGTGGCTCGACGCGCTGATGAGCGGGCTGTGGGGCGTCGCGACAGGCGTCGGCGCAGTCGCGCTCTTCTGGCTGGGGCTGACCCTGCTGGAACGCCCGTTCCGACTGGCGACGCCGATGACGCTGATGGAACTCGCCTCGCTGGAGCAACCCCTGCTACGCGAACTGCGCGACAAAGCGCCCGGCACCTACTTCCATAGCCAACAGGTGGGACAACTGGCAGAGGAAGCCGCCTTGGCGATTGGCGCCGACCCCCTGCTCGCCCGCGTCGCAGGCTACTACCACGATATCGGCAAACTCAGCAAGCCCGAATTCTTCATCGAGAACCAAGTCGGCGTCGACAACCTGCACGCGCAGATTAACCCCACGCTATCAGCGCGGATTATCGCAGCCCATGTGCGCGACGGCGTGGAACTTGCGCGTCAGCACCGCCTGCCGACTGCCGTGCGCGACATCATCGCTCAACATCACGGCACGACCCTCATCACCTACTTCTACTACCAAGCCATCAACGGGCGGCACGACCCTGTGCTGGAGCAGCACTTCCGCTACGAGGGACCCAAGCCCCAGACCCGCGAAGCGGCGATTGTGCTGCTCGCCGATAGCGTGGAAGCCGCCTCGCGCGTGCTGGGCGATGTGACCCCCGCGCGTCTGGCGAACTTCGTGCGCGAGATGATCGAAATGCGCCGCCTGGATGGGCAGCTGGACGAGTGCCCACTCACCTTCCGCGACCTGAAACTGATTGAGGAGGCGTTTGTGCGCGTGCTGGTGGCGGCGCGCCACCGCCGAATCGAGTATCCCAGCGGCGAAGCCGCAGAAGAAGAACCCATTTATGCCGTCCATCCGTAGTCTTTCGGTCGCCCTCACAGCGGCGTCCGAGGCAGAATCGTGGCTGGAGCAACACTGGGGCGCAGAGGGGCTGGAACGGCTACAACACGCCTTTCAAGAGGCGATAGAATCGCTCATGCGCAGTGAACGGCAGCCCCCGTCGGGCGACGCGCCCTACGAAATCTGCGTCTACCTCGCCACCGACGCCGAAATCCGCGCCATGAACCGCGCCTATCGCGGCGTGGACGCCCCCACCGATGTGCTGAGTTTTTGCTACTTGGGAGACTCGACCTCATCCCCTCGCCAACAGGCAGAGGAGGCGCGGTTCGATTCCCCAATTCTTTTAGGCGACATCGCCATCTCGCTCGAAACCGCCGCGCGTCAAGCCCCGCTGAACGGACATGACACCCTCACTGAACTGCTCATGCTGGCGTTGCATGGTACACTACATCTGATGGGCTACGACGACTCTACGGAAGAGGAGCGTGCGCAGATGAACGCTCGCGCGGTATCGACGCTGAGAGGATTGGGCTACGCCGCACGCGAGGAGTGGTACTCACGCTATGAGGAAACCTGACTCGGAGCCGCCTGAACGCCTGCACACCTTCCAGCCGCCCCGCAACGGCGAGGCGGACGCCCCCGAATCCGAAACGCCCGCCCAGCGACGCCATCCGCTGGAAGGGTTCCGATACGCCCTCGAAGGCATCGTCGCCGTCGTGCGCACCCAACGCCACATGCGCTTCCACTTCTTCAGCGTGGTGCTCGTGCTGCTGATGGGGCTACTGTTCCGCCTCGATAAGCGCGAGATGCTCGTGCTGCTGTTCACTATCTCGCTGGTACTGATTGCCGAAATGTTCAACTCCGCTATCGAGGCGACCGTCGACTTGGTGACGGAGGAGTACCATCCGAAGGCGAAGTTCGCCAAAGACATCGCGGCGGGCGCGGTGCTGGTGGCGACGCTCAACGCGGTGGTGGTCGCGTGGGTGCTGTTTATGGGCGACCTGCGCTTGGAGCAAATCCGCCTGCGGATGGAACGCGCCGAACCCACCCTCGCCGTCGCCGTAACGATTGGCGTCATCTTAATCTTCGTGATTGTGTCGTTAGTGAAGGTGCTTGCTACACAGGGCAAGGTACGCCTGTTTCATGGGGGCGCAGTGAGCGGACACGCGGCGCTGGGGTTCTTCTTCGCGCTGGCGATTATCGTTGTGTCGGGCGACCTGCTGGCGGCGGTGCTGGCGCTGCTGTTGGCGGCGCTGATTGCTCAGAGCCGTGTGGAAGCCAACATCCACAGCTGGCGCGAAGTCGCGCTGGGCAGCATGCTCGGCGTCGCGCTGGGCGCACTCATCTTCTGGCTCACGCCCCGATGAGGAGGAAACATGCTCTATGGATAACCCTAACCGTCGCCGTCAGAAGCCGTCGTTGAGAGTCTGGGCAATCGTGTTTACAGCAGTCCTCGCGGCTGCGTGGGCGCTCTATGGGCAATCCACGCCCGACGCGCCCGACGCCCAACCCGCAGGGCTGACCTCCACGGGTAGCCTGCTGGTCATCCTGCTCCTGCTGCTGCTGAGCGCGTTCTTCTCGATGGCGGAAAGCTCGCTCACCTCCATCCGCCACAGCTGGGTGCGCATGCTCGTCGACCAGAAACATCGCCTCGCGCCGTACTTGGCAGCGTTCAAAAGCGAGCCGTCGCGCTTCCTCTCCACAGTGCAGGTCGGACTGAACATCGTGGCGTTTTTGGCGTCGGCAGTGGCAGCCACCAACTTGGCAGACCCGCTCTATACCCTCCTCCGCCCGCTGGAGCAGGCGACAGGTATCCCCCTGCACGGCTTCAGCGTCGCGCTGGTGGCGATTCTCACCGCGTTCGCTAATGTGATTATCGGCGAGACTGTGCCACGCAGCATCGCCATCACCCACGCCGAGCGCGTTGCCCTTGCCGTTATCTTGCCCATCACCATCTTTGACCGTGTCTTCCTGCTGCCGATTGTGCTGGTGAACGCCGTCACGCGCGCCATCCTCAAGCTGTTCGGCATCCAGATGATGCGCCTCGCCCCCATCGTCAGCGAGGAAGAGCTGCGCGTGCTGGTGGAAGCAGGCGAAGAGCAAGGCGTCATCGAAGAGCAAGAGAAGGAGATGATTCAGTCCATCTTCGAGTTCACCGACACGATTGCCCGCGAGGTGATGACGCCGCGCGTAGACATCAAAGCCGTGCCCGCCCACGCGACGGGACAAGAACTTATCAAACTCGTGCGCGAAACGGGGCACACGCGCATCCCCGTCTACGAGGGCAGTTTAGACAACATTCTGGGGGTGGTTCACGCCAAAGACCTGCTGCGCTTCTGCGAGACGGGCGGCAAGTTCTCGTTGCACGAGGTGATGCGCCCCGCCTTCTTCGTGCCCGAAAGCAAGCGCGTGGTGGACCTGCTTCAGGAGATGCGTCGCCAGCGCGTGCACATGGCAATCCTGCAAGACGAGTACGGCGGCACTTCAGGGCTAGTGACGCTGGAAGACCTCGTGGAAGAGATTGTGGGCGAAATCCAAGACGAGTACGATGTCGAGCCAGAGCCTAAGGTGGAAACTTTGCCTGACGGCTCGATGCTCATCGACGCGAAGCTCCACTTGGACGACGCCAGCGAACTGCTGAGCGTGGCTTTAGAATCGGAAGAGTTCGACACGCTGGGCGGCTATGTGTTCGGTCAGTTGGGGCATCAGCCGACAGAGGGCGAAACCGTACGCGTGGACGGCTGGGAGCTGCGCGTCCACGCCATCGAGGGTCACCGCATCCGCACTGTGCATGCCGTGCGCACGGCAGAGGAAGCTCCCGACAACGGCAGCGCCATAGAGGGCGCAATGAAGTAAATCGGCGCCCCCGCCCGCAAAAAGCAGGCGCGACGCCATTCGTAGCGTCGGTAGGCAAGCAAGGTGCGACGCCATTCCTGGCGTCGGCAGGCAAGCAAGGTGCGACGCCATTCGTACCGTCGGCAGGCAAGCAAGGTGCGACGCCATTCCTGGCGTCGTACCATCCCACACCGACGAACCGTGCTTGGACAGGAATGTCCAAGCCACGCAGGTGCGACGCCATTCCTGGCGTCGTACCATCCCACACCGACGAACCGTACTTGGACAAGAATGTCCAAGCCACGCAGGTGCGACGCCATTCCTGGCGTCGTACCATCCCACACCAACGAACCGTACTTGGACAAGAATGTCCAAGCCACTGGAGGTATCGCGCTTGGACAGGAATGTCCAAGCCACTGGAAAAGCGTGTGGCTAAGTGTCCAACGCCATGAAGCCCCCTGCACTTCAAGTAGCCTAAAACCCCGCCCAAGCGAAATAGGCTCGCACCCAGCCTGACAGCGCGTCGCCGAAGAGCATCACGATTAGCGCGCCCACCGCCAAAAACGGACCGAACGGCAGCATCGTAGGCGTCTCTTCAAATGC
>CALGZO010000107.1 GCA_937934465.1 uncultured Fimbriimonadales bacterium
TTGGTCAGCAAGTCCACCTCCACCTGTGTCACGCCGTCCACATCGTCGAGCGCACGGCGAATCGAACGCACGCAGCCCTCGCACTCGATATCGGGGACACGCCACGCCTTTTCTTGAAGCTGCATAACCGAATTATACCAAGATTGGGGATGGGTGCGCTTCGGGCGATATGTCGTGGCGCCTACTTCTGGCTCTCGCGCAGGCGTGCAGCGACGGAGGGAATAACCTGCGCGCGCAGATGAATCGCCTCCTCGTGATAGTCCACCGACAGTACGCGCCCGTACTCGTAGCACTCCGCGAGCAACGCCGTCGCTGCGTAGGGCAGCCAGACATCCACATAGACCAGCATACCCTGCACTGTCGCCACGATACGATCCATCAGGTGCGGGATGCCCTGCGCGAACCGCGCGGAGATGTAGACCGAGTTGGGCGTCTCGGCGACCAGTTGGCGCGGGAGCGCAGGGTCGCGCACGCAGTCCGCCTTGTTGAACACGGTAATCACAGGCTTCTGGTCGGCTTGCAGTTCCACCAGCGTCGTCTCCACTGCGTCGCGTTGCAGCTCCCAGTGGGGGCTGGAAATGTCTATCACATGGAGCAGGAAGTCCGCCTCGCGCACCTCTTCGAGGGTGGCGTAGAAGGCTTCCAATAGCATCGGGGGCAGGTTCTCCACGAAGCCGACAGTGTCGGTCAGCAGCACCGACCAGCCATCGGGCAGCACGACGCGCCTCGTGGTGGGGTCTAAGGTGGCGAACACGCGATTGTCGACCAGCGTTTGTGCGCCCGACAGCACATTGAGCAGGGTGGACTTGCCTGCGTTGGTGTAGCCGACAATCGCGCCGCTGGGGAACGGCAGTTTGCGTCGCGAGGCGCGTTGGTGGGTGCGCTGGCGGCGCATCTCGTCGATTTCGTGGCGCAGTTGCGCCACGCGCTCGCGGATGCGTCGCTTATCGATCTCCAGCTTGGTCTCGCCAGGACCGCGCGTGCCGATGCCGCCGCCCAGGCGCGACAGCGCGACGCCCTTGCCCGACAGGCGCGGCATCAGGTAGAGCAGTTGCGCGAGTTCGACTTGGAGCGCGCCCTCGCGCGAGCGCGCCCGCTGCGCGAAGATGTCCAAAATCAGCTGCGTGCGATCCACCACGCGCGTTTGCGTAATCTGCTCGAGGTTGCGCTGCTGGACGGGGTTGAGCTCCACATCGAACAGGATGACATCGGCTTCATGCTCGCGTGCGAGTTGGAACAGCGTTTCGGCTTTGCCTTTACCGATGTAGGTGGCGACATCGGGGAGGGGTCGCTTTTGGCGGGTTTCGGCGACGAGGCGCACGCCAGCGGAGTGGGCGAGCGCGCGCATCTCGTCGCTCCAGTAGGCTTCCTCGTGCGCGTCATATCGACAGAACACGAGGATAGCGCGCTCCGCTTGTCCAATCTCGGTTAGCCGGTGCGGGATGTCGTTTCACCCCCTACGAGTTCGAGTTTTTGCACGCGCCGATGGTGGCGGTCTTCGGGGCTGAATCCCGTGCGCAGGAACGCCTCGACGGTCGCACGGGCGAGCTCGGGTCCCACCACGCGCGCGCCCAAGCAGAGGATGTTGGCGTTGTTATGCTCGCGTGCGAGCGCGGCGGAGACAGGCTCGCTGGCGTTAGCCGCGCGGACGCCCGCGCGCTTGTTCGCCGCGATGCTCATGCCGATGCCCGTGCCGCAAATCAGAATCCCCAACGCAGGGCGCGCCTCTTGCACGAGCCGCTCGGTGAGCTGATGGGCGATATCGGGGTAGTCAGCAGGGTCTTCCGAATAGACGCCGACATCTTGGATCTCGTAGCCCTGCTGGGTTAGGTGGCTTTTGAGGTACTCTTTGAGCGGATAGCCCGCGTGGTCTGCGCCCATGTAAAGAATCATCGGTTCACCTCCACTTCGGTCTGGGCGCGCAAGATGCCGTTGCCCTGCTGGGTGGCGTGCAGCTGCTCGCGCAGCACTTCCAACGCCTTCTGCAACTGCAGGTCGCGCGCCTTATCCTCTTCGGTCATGCGCCAGTCGTCGGGGTTCTTGACCTCGATGTCGGGCTTGAGACCGCCGACGCGCTTGCCGTCCACTACCTTCGCGTTCAGGTCGGTACCGTTGGGCGTGAGGTACTTAGCGGTGGTGATGGCGACGGCGGTGTTCTGCGAGGTCGGTATGACAGTTTGTACCAGCCCCTTGCCGAACGAGTCTTCGCCGATGAGGGGGGCGACTTTGTGGTCGCGCAGTGCGCCCGCCACGATTTCGGACGCGCTCGCGCTGCCGCCGTTAATCAGCACCACCATCGGCATCTGCAGGTCGCGATAGCGTCCCTTGATGGTATAGCGTCGCTCCAGCAAGCCCTGACGCCCCACCACACTCACGACCACCTTCTCGCCTGGCACGAAGCGGCTCACCACCTCGATGGAGGCGTCCAGCAAGCCGCCGGGGTTCGCCCGCAGATCGAGGATGACCGCGCGTCCGCCGTTTTGCTGAATCTCGGTGAGGGCGCGGTCGAGCATCGCGGGGGCTTTCTCGCTGAAGTTCTGCAGCCAGATTCGGTAGATTTTGTTGGCGTCGTCTTCCAAGTAGACATCGACGGTTGGGCTTTCCACGAGGTCGCGGCGGATAGTGACGGTGAACGGCTCTTCGACGCCCTGGCGTCGGATGGTGAGCTTGACATCGGTGAAGCGCGGACCGCGAATCATGCGCACGGCGTCGTCTAAGGCAGTGCGTTCGAGGCTCTTGCCGTCGACGGCGATAATGATGTCGCCGGGTTTCAAGCCTGCTTTGACGGCAGGGCTATTGGGCAGTGGTCGCACGATGCGTGCGCCGCCGGGCGCGTCTTCCAGCAGCGCGCCGATGCCTGTAAAGCTGCCCGTCGTGTCCTCTTGCATGCGGCGGAACGCATCAGGGTCCATAAAGCGCGTGTAGGGGTCGCCGATAGCGCTGAGCATCCCGCTGATGCTGGTGTAGGTGAGTTTATCGATGGGCGGCGGCGCGCCGTAGAAGTGCGATTCCACCTCTGCGAGCGCGCTGCGGAACGCCTCGGTCGGGTCTAATCTTTCGCGTGAGAAGTTGAGGCTAAGCAACGGCGTGTTGAGCAGGGGGGGCGAGGTGCGCGTGAAGGCGGCGTAGCCCTCCGCGCCCAGAAAACCGCCCACGAACAGCGCGGGCATCAGCAGCAGTGTGTAAATCCAAGCGCGTCCGCGTTCTCTCATGATTTCTTCTCCTGTGCAGCGAGCCACTGGAGGGCGCGTTCAAGTGCGGGGTCGCCCCCGATTTGCCCGCGCATGCGCGGCTCCGCAGCGATGCGCACATCGGGCTGCACTCCCTTCCGATGGAACGACGCGCCGTCCAGCCCACGATAGCGTCCCACGGTCAGCGTGAACGCCGAGCCGTCCTTGAACTGATACATATTCGTTTGCGAGGCGTCGCCGAAGGTGGGCATGCCGAAGATTCGCGCGCGCGCGGTTTGCCGTATCGCCAGCGCCGCGAGCTCCGCCACATTATAAGTGCCCCTGTCCACCAGCACGGCGATTGGCAGGTTCACGGGTTGGGGGGCTTTGGGCAGATTGAGCGGGCGTTGTTTGTAGGTTTTGCCCTCACGATACTCCACCTGCGCGATGGCGCGTTTCGTCGCGAGATGGGTTAGCATCTGCAGCGTCGGCTCCTGTTGACCAATCGCGACGCCGCGCAGGTCGATAATCAGCCCCTTCGCGCCGCCTTGTTTGAGGACGCGCAGGGCGTTCTCGAACTCGCGCGCGGCGGCGGCGTTGAGCAGGTTCGGACGCAGATAGCCCCACTTGTTCTGGAGCATGCGGTACTCCAGCGGGCGCACTTTGGTTGTGGCGCGTGCGATGGGAAGTTTGAGCGTCTGACCAGCGCGGCTAACCGTGAGCTGTAGCGGTTTCGCCTCTGCCTCGCTCGTCGGGTTCTGGCTCAGCCGTTGGATTGCCTCGCTAATGCTGAGGCTACTTTGCAGGCGTTGACGGGCGCGCTCACTCGCTTGGCGTATCTGCTCGCGCGGGCTGTGCATCCGCTGCAGCTGCGCAATCTCTGCAAACGGGTCTTCCGAGACAATCCACTGGTCGTCGATATACTCGATAAAATCGCCGGGTTTGAGTCCTGCTTTCTCGGCGGGCGAGTTGGGCGCGACGGCGACCACTTGGAGGAGGCTCTGCTCCAGCGGCGCGCTCTCGTCGCCCACGCGCAGGGTGGTCTTGCGTGTGGTTACTGTGAGTACCGCGCCGATGCCTGCAATCTCGCCGCCGAGGGCGCGGGCGAACAGGACGCGCTGCTCAGGGCGCAGAAACTGCGAGCGCGGGTCGTTCAGCGACGCCAGCAACGCCTCCAGCGAGCCATGCGCCAACGGCTCCGCGTCAATCGGCTCCACATACTCCTCACGCACGAGGCTAAACACACGATAGTATAGGTTCACCATCGACGGCTCGGAAACTTTCGCATCGCTGGCAGGCGTGCGCGCGTCGGCGAGCGCAGGCGCAAAATCGCGCTGCACCACCAACTCCGAGCCGTGACGGAGCGAATAGGCGGCAACTGCATTACGGGTCAGCCAGCCTGCCGCGAAAGTCAACCCCAACGCCAGCAGACCCAGCCAACCCCGAATCCGTTTGGTTCTCACGCGATTGTCCTCCTGTCTAATTGTATCCTATTTCGGCTCGAAAAAGTTCCAAAGGCTGGGGGGCAATCGCCGTCGCTCGGTATGATTCGATGGATGGTGCTGGCACTCGATTTGGGCACAACGGCGGTCAAGGCGGCAGTGGTCTCGGCGCAGGGCGAGTTGCTGGCGTGGGCGATGGAATCGCAGCCCCTAATCTTCACCCCCGACGGGGGCGTGGAGCAAGACCCGCGCGTGTGGTGGGCGACGCTCACGACCGCTGTGAGACGCCTTTGGCAGGACGCGCCCGAACTGCGCGCCCAGATTCGCGCCGTCGGCTGCACCGCGCAGTGGTCGGGTACGGTGGCGGTCGATGCGTCGGGTGAAGCGCTGGGGAATGCGATTGTATGGATGGACACGCGCGGCGCGCCCGATATCGCCGCGCTGATAGGCGGCGTCCCCAGCCTGATGGGCTATAACCTCTTCAAGTTGCGCACATGGCTGCGTTTGACGGGGGGCGCGCCCGCGCGGTCTGGCAAAGACCCGTTGGCGCACATCTTGTACCTGCGCCGCGCCGACCCCGCCCGCTATCGCGCCACACATAAGTTTCTTGAACCCAAAGACTACCTGAACCTGCGTCTGACAGGGCAGTTCGCCAGCTCCCACGAGACGCTCGCTCTGCACTGGATTACCGACAATCGCGACATTCAGCGGATAGACTACCATCCGACGCTGCTGCGCTACGCGGGGCTACGCCGCGAGCAATTCCCCGATTTGTACCCCAGTACGGCGATTTTGGGCGAGGTGTTGCCCACTGTCGCCGATGAGTGGGAACTGCCGCGCGGCGTGCAGGTGGTTGTCAGCGCGCCCGATTTGCACACGACGGCGATTGGCTCAGGCGGTCTCAGCGATTTCCAAGCGCATCTTGCGCTCAGCACCTCCGCTTGGATTAGTTGCCACGCGCCGTTCAAACGCACCGATATTTGGCGCAACCTCGCGACGCTGCCTGCAGGCATTCCGGGACGCTACTTCATCGCGAACGAGCAGGAGACGGCGGGCGCGTGCCTGAACTGGTTGCGCACCGTGCTATGGGACGAGTCGCCCCCGCCCGACGCCTATGCGCAGTTGGACAGGTACGCATCGCAATCGCCTGTAGGGGCAAACGGCTTGCGCTTCGCGCCGTGGCTGGTGGGCGAGCGCACGCCCGTTGAGAACCCCTATATTCGCGGCGGGTTCTACGGACTGAGCCTGCAGCATGGGCGTTCGGAGATGGCGCGCGCCGTGCTGGAAGGCGTTGCGCTCAATGCGCGCTGGCTGCTAAGCGCGGTGGAACGGCTCGCAGGCAGGCGACTGAACCCAATACGGCTGATTGGCGGCGGCGCGCAGTCGGCGCTGTGGGCGCAAATACTCGCCGACGCGCTCAACCGTGAAATCTGGCAGATGGCGCAACCGCAGATGGCGACCGTGCGCGGCGCAGGGATGCTCGGCGCGGTCGCGATGGGCTGGACCGACTGGAGGCGACTGGAGCAAGCCACGCCCGTGCAAGCGCAGTTCACGCCCGACCCCTCACACACGCGCCTTTACGACGCGCTCTACCGTGAGTTCCGCGCGCGCTATCGGGTAGAGTCTCGTCTGAGCCGATGAGAGTCGTCATCGCGGGTTATTACGGCTATCGCAACTGGGGCGACGAGGGCTCGCTCGCCGCGATTCTGTGTGGCTTGGACATTCCTGTCCAAGCCACTGTAGCACGGACATTCCTGTCCGTGCCTTCGGGCATGGACAAGAATGTCCAAGCCACTACAGCGCATACGCCTTC